>JASFZK010000184.1:0-6069 GCA_045267845.1 Bacteroidota bacterium
GAATCAGCCTGGCCAGAAGAACAACAAGCCTCCCCTGTCGGTAAATAACGATTCATAGCAGTTATATAATCACCATCAGACTCATTAAAATTATGTTGGCCATTATTGATAAAACTTAAACAATAATCTTCAGGAATAGCTATACGCGAACCTTGTAAAGAAGAACAAGTACAATTATTTATATCATTAACTTTAATATTTTGACAACCATAAACATAAGGATATGATTTTGGCTTTACAAGATCATCATAGAAAGGTTGTGAAAAAGGAATTTCAGAATAACGAGCAGTAAATTGATTTAAGTAAGTTGATGAAGCCGTTTGAACATATTGCCCTGGGGAACTCAAAGAATTATTATCTATTAAATTATCACGATCACCGCGATCAGCAATAACAACTTTATAAGCATAAACAAAAAACATAAAACAAATTATTAAACCAACAACAACCAAATATAATTTAAAAGGTATACGAGCACCATGTGTATGCACCTCCGCAGATTTATAGCAACCAAAATATTTTTTATCAACTTTATATCGTCGTGTCTGAATAGCTTGAAATTTATCTTTCTTAGGGTCAGTAACACATGTTTCAAATTCAAACTTTCGACCCTGCTTTAAATTAGCTGGCCGTTCAAAATGCCAATGCTGCTGAATAAGGCCACGAACTTCGTGATCAATTTGCATAGGATTCTGACAAGTCATCAAAATATCGACACCGAGATGACGATGTGTTTCTAAATGTTGAACATCAAATGGAATAGCAGAAGATGTACCACGTTTACGCCAGATTTTTTGAACTTCGTCGATAAGAATGACAGGAGAATCATCCATTTCATACCATAAATGCACCTGATCTTCAGTTAATTCCTTCCATGCAGAAAGATCAATCTCAGAAGTAGATGCTAAATCCTCAATACCAAAATAGTAAATATTACGATTTTGAAACTGTTTATTTTCATAAACGTATTTAATTAAATTAAGTGTTTTAGCAGCACCTGGAAGACCTGTGAATAATGTAAGCATAAATATTAATTGAATTTAATACGGGTAGTACTAGAAAGAGTAGTTTTAACAAAAATACCAGCAGTATAAGAAGATAAAATTATATTAATTGCAGTATCAACATTAGCAAGCTGCATAATTGCAAGAGTATCTGTACCAAGATTATTATAATTTGAAAAAATAATAGATGTAGCATTTAAAACTACAAAATCTAAAGCAGTAAAAGAAACAAAAGCAACACCCAAAAAAGTAAATAAAAACTTTAATAAAGAAGGCAAAGCCGTGAGAATAAAAGCCCATACAATAGCCATCTACGTACCTACATAAGCATTAAAAATATTACGAGTTCCGACCAGGTAAGCCATAGCCAAAATTAAAGGCGCAAGACCTGAAGCAAATCCACAAAAAGTTGTCCAGGGCATAGTAAAAACACCAAACGAAAGAGAGATAGAACGATCAGCAGGACAAGTACTAGATTGAACAGTAAAGCCGAAAAAATTAGAGACAGGTGTAGAGGTTGAAAAATCTATATTTGTTGTGACATCAGAAACAGAAAAATTATTATCAATAACAGATGAGCCACCGTTAGAGTTAATAAAGTCCAAAGCATCATTTTGAGTATCACAACGCTGATGCCAATTTGTAGAAAGAATAGAACACTGAATAATATCACCAGAACAAACTGGCGCAGAATTACAAGAAGCACCACCATTAACGGAATCATCAGCAGTAGAACCGAGAGCATCTTCGAGCTTACAATCTGATACCCAAATCTGCTTTAAAATAGCACATTCAGTAGGAGTACCAGTGCAGATCGGTTCAACCGCACAAGAACCAGATGCAGTATCAGTACCAGTAGTTGTAAGAGGTGCGTCAGGTTGAGTTGATGTATTCGTAGTATCACCACCAGTACCAACAATTCCAGAACCAGAACCTGAGCCACCATTAGTGAAATCGTTTGGGAAAGGGTCTGAATTATCCCCTACACCGTCACCATCACTATCAAGCCATTCTAAAGGGTCATTTGGAAAAGCATCCTGGGCATCAGGAACACCATCACCATCAGTATCAACAATAGGGGTAGTGATAAGCAACTGATGAAACTGCGAAGAAATTTGACGATTAGAGACAACAGTGCCGGCAGTATTAACTGTATCAATTACAGTTGAATTTATAACAACATCAGGAAATTGAGGAAAAAGTAAAGGCGGAACATCAGTACCAGTATTAAATAAACGAGCAGGAAAACCTATGTTAGAAAAATCATCACAACGTACTTGATTTGCATTAGAACCAACATGAAAAATATATGAACTAGTAGAAATTTGTAATGGGCCATTACTAGAAATACGAACCTGGCAAGATGCACCCATAGAAGTAGGAACTGTACAATAATAAGCTAAAGCATCATATGTGGCAGTCGGGTCTAAAGCAGGAATATAAAGACCTGCATTAGCAAGAGCACCATCACCAATATAAGGCAGATAAAAAGAATCGAAATTAGCAGGACATGAATCTATATCTCGAAAGCCCTGGTAACGGCCACGATAATCACGCTGATTATTAACAATAGGTAAAACAGAAGCACCATAAATACGTACCGGAGTGCCCTCATGACCAAAATATTCATTATTGTATAAACCATCATTAATAGGCGTTTCAAATAGAGATGAGTCAGGTTGAATAACTAAACGCTTTAAGTAAAACCAACCTTCCCGCGATGATGGAACTGTATATATATAATCTACTGAACCGATCATTAACTTTAAAGTATCACCAGTAGCAAACCATAAACAAACATGGTCTGTCATATCATTAGTAACACAAGCAGAATAAGAAAGATTCAAATCATTTGAAAAAGTAATATTAAAAGCTGAATTCAATAAAGTAGAAGTAGCAAAAACCGCAGGAGAAATGAAATTTAAAAAAACAAAAAAAATAAACTGATTAATAGATTTATTCATAGTAAAAATATCAAAAATTATGAAGTAAAAAGCACTAAACAGGAAAAAACAAAACCAACTAAAAGAATAAAATATGGGTCAGTGATAAACATAATTAAAAAAAAGTAAAGATGACCCATTTCTGAGCAAGACGAAGAATAGCAAAACCAATAAGCGAGCCACCTATAAAAACAATATCAGAAATAATATCATTAGAATATTGATTTAATAAAATAGGCTGACCAGCAAACCGACCATTAAAAAAAAGAAATTCTTGTATTAAAAACATAATAAACCTAAAAAAACCAGCCTCAAAAAGAGGCTGGAAACCAACAAGCAGGTTTTAGAAAAATGTTGCTTTTACCCAACGAACAGACATTGCGACAATAGCCAGACCGATCAAAGCTGTACCCGCAGTTGTAATGTCAGTAGTGACATCAGCAATTTGGGGGTCAAAAGTCAAAGGGTCGAGCAGAGGTGCAGCACCAACGCCGACAGAAAGGAACATAGAAGCGATAAACGCAAAAATAGTAACCTTAGTCTTATGTAAAAGTTTCATAATAAAAAACTCCGATGTCTCACGACATTGTAAAATTTAATCGCCAAAATTAACGATTAATAATTAGTCTAATTTGTTTGAGAAAATATGCGACTAAAAACATACTTAATATACCGCCACCTAACAAAGTAAAATCTTGATAAGTAAGCTGAGTATTTTTTATTGTTAAATCTAAACGTGAATCTATCAAAGCATTCATATCTG
Source organism: Bacteroidota bacterium (assembly GCA_045267845.1). GTDB lineage: Bacteria > Bacteroidota > Bacteroidia > Bacteroidales > F082. The sequence continues at coordinate 3,711 of JASFZK010000184.1, forward strand.
CATTTGTAAAAACAGACCACGAAACAGCACAAACAGGCCGACCATTAACCTCGGTAAAATTTGCAGCTGAACAGCGTATATAAGCCATATTAATGTAAAGAAGAGTTAATACGAATTAAAGAACGAAGTTTAAAACTACGCAAAGATAAACGCTGATATTCAGATAAACAAATTTCACAGATTTGACATTCATTAAAATCAGTAATAACAACAGAATGATAATTCAAAACAAAATCATCAGATGAAATATCACGATCACATAATGGAGTCGGAAAAAAAATATCATCAGAAGAAAAATAATGTATTTTATTCACACCTTTTGACGCAAAACCTATATCAAATAATTCTAATTGAGACCAGGGTAACATTCTATTTAGCCAATGAAACAGACAAAGGCTTTGCTTTATAGCCCTTCCCTGCTTTAGATAAAGAACAAACAACAGAAACTTTTTTATTTAATAACGATTGGTCAATCGTATCAAATAAAGAAAACTCACCGGATAACTTATCAATCGTTAATCCTACAAAATCAGATGATTTTTGTGATTGATCTTGAGGAACCAATAAATGTAAAGTAGTACCCTTCATAGCTTGACCATCATCATCACGCATCGACCATTTGCGAAGATTTACAAATTGACCTGTTATTGAAATGTTTTGATCTGACATAATAATTTTCCTAGGCAACTAGCCTCAAATGTTGACCGGCTGGAACATACCAAGCCGGAATGGGTAAACTTTCTTCTATAACTTCACGCGCTTTTTTAATATAAACAGCAGAAAAACGGGATAAATCACATTGCATTTTAATATCAAGGCCAATACGATTTAATCGAGCGCGATGAACTTTTTCTTGAGACTTAATGCACGGGAAACGTTTACCAGACATCCACATAAGAGCATACATGGCAGTAGTATTTGAAGCCTTAGTAGAGGAGCAAATACCTAAACGCAAAAGACGTTCAGAGATATTTTCTAGAGACATAGCAGTAACCTGTAATTTATCAGTAATGTTTAAAAATTCAGAATGTAGATTTTTAAAATCTTGCAAACTAGCTAAACCGTAATAACGAAATAAAGGGTTATTTCTTAAAAATTGTGATTTAAGTTTTTGTTCAAAACGAACAACACCATAATCAAAACAGTATTTTTGTATAGATAATAAATATTTATATTCTTTCGAATGAACACCAAAAGAACGCTTAATTTTTGGTAAAGAATTCAAAGAAATTTCTTCATGTTTAATATAAACACAAGGATAAATTAAACTAGATGATTTACCTTTATGATTTACCCAATCAACAGTAAAACCATTAGTGTGCAAACGAGGAATCATATAACGATATTTAAGTGTAGAAACACCTTTCAAATAATCTTCTTCATTACCAGAACCGACGGAAATATTAGAAGTCAAATCTATACGCGTAAAGACGGCACCATCAGAAAAAGCAGTATAAAGATCAGAATACTTATAAATATTACAAGAACGTTTAAATTTCAAACCTGAAGAACGCGTAAAAATAGGTAAATCAAGAGAACGCAAAATAAAATTATAACAATCAACCGCAGAATCAATAGACGTAAAACCGAACAAATTATCTAAACGATTAAGACGTGAAGGATTACCAGATACAGATAAACGGCCGCCAGAAATGCGAATATTAATCTTAGTTGAAAAACTACCTTCGAATATATGCGTGGGTTGAGATTCACGGAGAGTCTCACCAGTAGTTGAATCAATAACTAAATTAAAAACCTCGGAAAGTTGAGGAAATGAAATATTGTCAAAATCTTGATACATATCGAGCCAATCAATAAACATAATCTAAGAATCTAAAAGTTTTTTATTTTCAAATATCTAATATTATTAGATTCTAAAAGTCAAGAAAAAAATAAAAAAAGATTATAATGATAAAAACTATAAAGAAAAAAAGAGAAAAAATGCCAACAAAACACATACCAGAAAAGACGTGGATCAAGGTAGAAAAAGAAACAGTAAAAGCAATCGTATCAACAAAAAAGATCATTTCGAACACAAAAATGCTTAACTTGTTGATAAGTATAGGATTAAAGCATATTACGGAAGATGATTACAAAAAATAGCAGTATGGGATTCCATACCAAAGTCTGGGTGTAACCGGAACCCAGCTGTAAAAACCAAAAACTCAAAAGATCAAAAAAGGCTCTGCATAATGCAGATTATATTAAAACGGACAGAAAGAATGCCTTCTGTGCTGCCCGTAGTAACATAATCAAGATTATTATGCAGAATCAGTACCTACCCCCACTAAAAATATAAAAATCGCTTAAATCGAAAAATAGAGCTTCTAAAGATAAAAGCATAAGCAGGTGCGCGCTG
>JASFZK010000185.1:0-6525 GCA_045267845.1 Bacteroidota bacterium
GTGGCACTGTTAGAAACGTTATAGTGGCACTGTTAAAACCGAAATGCGTGGCACTGGTAAACCGAAACGGGTGGCACTGTTAGAACCGAATTATCCAACAGGCTTGGAGGTAAAGTGGTGTGAGCCAGACAACTTAAATATAACAATTGTCATATTGAACGAAGTGAAATATCTCAATTTTGAAACAAGGAGTAATTTCAATTTGAGATTTCTTACTAGATGGTGAGAGGTTGAAGGGCTGGAAGGCGAGGAAGGTTTGTCGTTAGTTGGGAAGTGCAGCGATAAGAGATCTTTGGATATAAGGCGAAATGCGAAAGGTGGAAATGGCGACTATGTGAAAATGCGATGGGGAGAAGGTGAGTGATTGGAAATTGGAATTAAACTAACCTACTTCAGTTACCTGATCTGACGACTAGGTAGGGGTTTCGGTTATTAGTTCGTCTGTGCAAGGAGCAAGGAGTGAAAGGCAATTACTTTTCTACTATTATACCTGAGATCCTTCATTGCGAAAGCTACATTCAGGATGACAATATCACAAGTAGGTTTAATTGATTGAGAATAATGATGCCTAATTCATCATGCTTTTTTATCAACAAGCTTCTCCACCCAAATAACCCACATGCCAAACATTACTACATAGAAAAAGGGTCTCAGTATCCAATCGTGGCTAAAATCCCAAAATGACTGTGATTGGTTATACTCTAAGATAATTGAAAGACTACTAATTCTGAAAACATTAACAAGATGTACTACTACCAAACCTGCAGGGATAAACCATAATTTATGTTTCCAAGGCCCTGGGAAAAATACCATCAAGACTATCCATTGTAAAAACTGTTTAAAGCCTGAACAGCCATGGTTTACAGATACATATCCCTTGCCAATGTAGATTGTCTTTAAGGCATTGTCTGTTGTAAACTCATAAGTAGTTAAATGCTTTAATGCCCATACGCTATTATTGTATAGTAAATTTGCCAAAAACTCGTATGTTGGCATTACTAAGCTCTCAATTGGTCAATATTTGTTATCTCCATATGCCCACCAACGGAAGAAGTAGTGGAAGCCTAGGATTAGGATGGCGAAGAGGGCCGTGTTTATTAGGGGTTTTGTTTGTTTGTGAGAGAGAAATTGTTTTAAGGTCATGGTACTATAGTAATTAGTAAGTAGGAATTAGTAAGTAGTGAGTAGAAATTAGTGAGTAGAAATTAGTAAATAGTAGTTAGTAGCAGAATTTTTCGGGATGACTTTCCATACTTTGGAGCATTTTACTTATTTCAATATACTTGTTCGATAAATCGTTATGTGTTTCTTTATTAATGTAATCTAGGTCTAACGACATATCAAGCCATACTTCCATTTCTAGCTCTTCACCATGAGCAATTACTAATTTGCTAACAAATGATTTTGGATACCTTCTACTAGCCCATGCTTCAGCAATATTTGCAGGTATTGACCTAGAAGCCCTACGCATTTGATCTATTAATACATATTTTTCATCTCTAGGGTATGACTTTACTAAATGAGAAATCTCAATAGCAAGTTTATAGGATTTTTGATAAACGAATAAATCTCTAAACCCTTTGTAGTTTTTATTCTCCATTTTTCTTGAGTACGTAGCAATTTGTAACTAGAAATTAGTAAGTAGAAGTTATTAAATAGTAATTAGGAGTTGGTAAAGATAGCTTAAGAAATTTGTTGTAATTATGTATTATTACGATTTATTATGTTATTACCATACGACATACTAAACACTACCTACTAATTACTATCTCAGAATCCCACATTCATCCCAACACTAAAAGTACTAGTATTCCCCCAGTAATATTCTGGTGTGTATTTTTCAATTTTATCCTGTTCTCCAGTTATATTTTGATAATTGAATTCACCAAATACATAAGTATTTGCAACAATTTCATATCTGGCTCTGAAAAAGATGTTTTGATTTTGCCATACTATATTCTCAAGTATAGGGTCAGAGTGGACATGAGCATCGGGATCGTTAATATCATAATCATCGCCGTGCTGCGCCAATGAATAAGCTAGTTCAAATACAAGACCTCTTAAAGGTATATATCTTAATGACAGAAAAAACTCCTGTGAATTATCTACTAAGTAATGCCCCATATTATAATTATTAGAAGTATAATTTTGTGTTTCGGCATGGTGTTTATAAACATAAGGGTTAGTTAATGTATATTCACCTGTTATGGTTAGGTTTTGAATATAGAAGTTTGATAGTCGAAATCCTAGTTTGTAACTAAATGAATTGTATAGATCTTTGTCGAAGAAATAGCTTGTTGAAATATCATCTGCAAATAGTGAAAAGTATAAATGCAGGTGTTTTATATTACGAGAACTTACATTAATAAAAAATTGATTATTGTTACTGGCATAGCCATATTTCTCATATCCACTTAAAGTGATGTCAACAGCTTTGTAGAACAAAAATGGAATTAAATAGGCTGCCATGGGACCACCTCCACTTTCGTTGGTGTAAACTATTGAATTACCAAACGAGATATTGAGATGCTTAATTGGAAAGAATGTAAACATATTAGATGCCATATATTTCTGGAAATATACAATGCGATAAGTATTGTTTGTCCAGTATGAACATGCACTATCAACAACTTCTGAAACAAGCCAACCATGGTAATAATTAAATTCAAACCAACTAACAGGTTTCAATTGTAATTTAATCTGAGCAAAGGATGGAGTTCTACCAGATTGTATATTTGTTCCGTTGTATCCAGTACCCCACTCAACATGATCCTTAATTAATCCAATATTACCCCATTGCCAAGAATACATCATACCTCCACGAGCTTCTGTATAATCAACTCCGTCATCACCAAAATCCTTAACAGGAACACCTTGTGCATGAACAAAATACTCAGGTTTAATAAGTAATTGACTAACATTGTTGTCACGTACATTAGTATAAAAACCAAGGTTACTTCCGATGTAACCCATCATTGAGGCACCACCCCATGTGTGAGTTAAACCTCCATTTGAGTTGTTACTGTAAGATGCTCCAAGTATGGGTTGTAAGGCTAATGCAAAGACTGAATCTTTGTAAAATAATCCTAAAGGATTAGCTGCAACGGCCAAGGTATTACTTTTGTTTAAATCAAAACGATGTTTGTCTATTAGCAAATTAGGTGAATTATTTTCTATTATATAAGCCCGCAAGTAAAAGCTGAGGTCATTTCTCTGACGTTTATTTAAGGATATTTCATTTGAATCTTGAAGCTCTTTTATTTCACTTAGCTTATTATATATCATTTTTCGACTATATGGCTTAATTATAGAATTGAGTTCTATATATTTTTCGTTTGCCATTTCATCAATAAATTCATAGATGTTTGTATTGGAGATGTGTTCGTATACAGTTTGGGAAACTATCTGTAAGGATAATAGTAGTAGTAAAAAGGAAAGTACTTTATTTTTCATTTGGTATATAATTTCTACGAAAGTACAAAGATGGATGGAAAATATGAAAATTTGTCAATATTTTATGGGTTTCTCATGCGAGAGACGGACAGTTGTTTCTCGCAAATCTGCCTGCCAGCGGGCATGGGGCGCTAAGACGCAAAGGTTCGGTTGATAAACGCCTGCCAAACAAAAAAGGTTGTCATTTCGAGGGAAACGACCAGAGGAAGTGACGAGAAATCTCCAAAGAAAAAAAACCTGCTCTCAGGAGATCTCTCACCGCAATCCGCTATGCGGAAAGCTTACTTCGAGAGGACAGGGTTGTGTCTGAGATATGAAACGGGGGTGTTCCCGGGAATTATCTCGACGTGTAGCAGATAAAAAATCTGCTTTACTTCCTGATATGACAGAATGTGATTACGGATTCCCGGCCTACCTAAATTATTAGAAAATATGGAATAAGTTGTGTACTTGTAATATAAAAAAGGTACAAGTTTACTGACTCCTAGCTCTTTTTATAAGTATATTATAAAATGCCATGAAAAAATACTTGGTATCAGTCCATAGTGGTTTTTTTTCGTATGCTTCCAGATAACGCATTTCTGATGCCATAATTTCATCAAGGGTTTTGGGCATGTCAACATAAAAAGGAGGTACAAGTCCTGGCTTAAATTTGACTCGTTTTTCCCTCAATTCGTCGGAGTACAAGCTAAAATAATGTTTGCTTAGCGGTCTTACTCCAACAACTTTCATATTCCCTTTAAACAAATTGATGAACATGGGTAACTCATCCAACCAAAACTTTCTGAAAAACTGTCCTTCAGTAGTTATTCTGAAATCATCTTTAAACTTGCCGCCCTCAGTTAAATTGTTACGTTCGTATATATAATGTTGAAGATACTCTGAATATGCATGCATTGTACGTAGTTTATACACATTAAAAAGTTCTCCATTTTTCCCATGCCTTTTAAGCCTTATTATGGGACCATAAGTTGGATTGTTATCGTATACAGGTTCTTGTAGCTTTCTTGCAACAAAAAATAGTTTGTCATTAATGAGCTGCTCCTCAATTATCTCAAAACCACATGAATAGAGTCTTCCAAAAGTCTCCGCTTTGGAAAGTACACGGCCATGTCCTTTAGTTATTATGAAGTAAACCCACTTTGTAAATGGCACCTTTGGAAGTACCCGTGTAACAATAACATCCGAAAAATAATGAATCCAATTAAAAGGCCATACAAACTTTCTTAATATACGGATCTTACGAGTCTGGTAAGTTTCAACGCTATTTATATAAATACCACCAGTAGTAATTTTCCCATTTACCGACTCAAAAAACTTATTAATCCATCTAATATCATTAATTCTTTTGAGGTTAACAATATTCTTGAATTTTTCCTTTTGTAGTTTATCAATGTTAAAACGTGTATGGGTTGCTGTTAAAAACGTAAAGTCAATGGTAAGTTCAACATGGCGTTTAATTAACAATAAGGCTTCATTTCCAACTTCATTTTTAATAAGTTTCGTTAATGAATCTTCACATTGTGGTTCTGGTGGAATGCTAATTTTAACGGAAGAGTCTTTTAAACCGTTGGATGATTTCCTTTTAACAGATGTAAATTCTTTTAAAGTAGATGTCAGACTCATAAGCATCTTCTGCTAATTGTTATTGAACAAAGATATGAAAAAAAATGAGAGTTCACTGTGATATGGTAAAAATGTGAAAGGGGGTGAGGTTGATAAATTATGAAGTGGGGTGAATGGTATGTATGGGAAATATTGGGAATAAGGGGAATAAGGGAAATACTAGAATATGGGAAATAAGGGAAATATGGGGAATAAGGGGTGTAGGGGGATAAGTGGTTGTTATATTTTCCCAATGGATCGCATTATATTGTAGCCTATTTCTACTATTGCATAGAGTAGTTTGTTATTTCTTCTTCCAAAACGACCATAATTGACAGTGTTTTTTCCAAATTTCATTTTGAAATCTCGTACGCCATAATCATCTTTGGGTTTGCCAAGCCCCATGAAATCAAAGTGTTGAAGGTTATTGTTGATGGCATATTCAATGGGTGCCCAAGTAGCTAATATACTAGGGTACTGTTTTTTAAATTCTTTGTTTAATCCTACCACATACCATTCATAAATGGCTTTTTCAGGTGTAATTGGAGATAATAATCCACCAATTATAATATTTTTAAATTTTATTAAACGGATAATACCAAGTTCACCCTTGTTACTAAAACTATAGAACTCCTTGAAGAATGACCATGTGGGGAGTGGTTTTCTTACTTTATTTTTATAAAGTTCTTGCAGAAGTTTATAAAAACTATGTACTTCTTCTTCATTTTGTGGTTCTGTTATATGTACTCCTTCACTTAAACCTTTTCTTATTTGCCTACGTTTGCTTGAGCTAAGGTTTGAAAGAGCTGTATCCTTATCAGTTGTTTTCACTAATAAATTTAACCTCTCTCTGAAAAAGAATCCATTGTTTGAAAATATTTGTTTTTCACTTTTGCTCCACTCAAAAAAGTTACGGAATTGAATGAACATACTACGATGGACTGTCTTCTCAACTAGTTTTTTTAATAGTAGGTTTAGTATCTCATTTCTGTTTTCAATTTCTTCAATAATTATGGGTCCGCCATACACTACAATGCGGGATGATAGATATCCCTTTATTCCTTTACCTTCTTTTATGAGTACTGCTAACAATACACCTAAACATTCTTCATTAGTATCATCATGTACTAAAAAGAAAAAAGGATCAAAATTTTGAACCTTTTTGTAGAAGTCATACATGATGGGTGACTGAAATACTGTATTGTTGGTATGTGTAAGGAGCAGCTTTTCCCAGGAATTTTTTGTTTTAGGTGTTAAGGTGTTTAATTGGATTTGCATGATTAGGAGGGAGGGACACTCTTGTTTTTGAGATAGTTTTGAAAATAGGTTGTGTTAGATTAAAGCTGCGTTTAATTCTGAGCCATCGAGTTGTGGATATACCGGGCATATTGTGCCACCTGTACCGGACATATTGTGCCACTGAAAACAGATGTAATTTCAAGACCAAATTTACACATTAATTTATAA
>JASFZK010000186.1:0-7896 GCA_045267845.1 Bacteroidota bacterium
TCCTCATCATTTGCAATACGAATAAAAGTAGGAATACTCTTTAAGCCTGCCATTTGCGAAGCACGGAATCTACGCTCACCGGCAATAATTTGATATTTGCCATATCCCATTTTGCGAACGGTAATGGGTTGTATAATTCCTTGTAACTTAATGGAATCACACAATTCCCTAAGCATCATTTCATCAAAATTTGTACGTGGCTGAAAAGGATTAGTCTCAATTTTGCCAATTTCAATTTCAGCTATGGCGCCAGCCACAAACTTACCCGAAATATCTTCTGAAGTTATATCTGTATCAGGACTGGATAATATGGAATCAAGTCCTCTTCCCAAAACTTTCCTTTTACCTTTATTACTCATCTATTATTTTATCAGCATTATTCAATACAGTCATATTATTATTTTGCAGCAGTTCGCGAGCAAGGTTTAGGTAGTTTATTGCTCCAGTGCTGTCAGCGTCATACATAATAATAGAATCGCCAAAACTAGGGGCTTCGCTTAGTTTCGTATTTCTATTGATAATCGTGTTAAACACCATATGTTGAAAATGTGTTTTTACCTCTTCAACTACTTGTTTAGAAAGACGCAACCTAACGTCAAACATAGTTAAAAGGATACCTTCAATATCAAGATCTTCATTTAAACGTGTTTGAACAATCTTTATGGTATTTAGTAATTTTCCTAATCCTTCAAGGGCAAAATATTCACATTGTACAGGTATAATTACTGAGTCGGAAGCTGTTAAGGCGTTTACTGTAATTAAACCCAATGATGGCGAACAGTCGATAATTATAAAATCATATTTTTCCTTTACTTTTTCAAGAACATCTTTCATTAAGTGTTCTCGATTAGGTAAATTTATTATCTCAATTTCAGCACCAACTAGGTCGATATGAGCTGGTAATAAATCAAGGTTTGGTGTTTTAGTTGGTAGAATTACACTTTCAACTTTTAAGCCGTCAATGATACACTCATAAATACTTGCTTGTGTATTTTTTGGATCAAACCCAATACCAGATGTGGCATTTGCCTGAGGATCAGCATCAACAAGAAGAGTTTTGTACTCAAGTATTGCAAGGCTTGCTGCTAAATTAATTGATGTTGTTGTTTTACCAACACCACCTTTCTGATTTGTTATGGCAATAGTCTTACCCATAATGATAATATGTAATTTGGTTTATGAAGTGATCCTTGATGACAAAAATACAACTAATGACACATTGCAGTTATGCATGATTGATAAATTTATTAACAACTAAGCTATGAGCTTAATCTTTTTGGGTATCGTCTCCTAAATCTTCAAAACTAACATCTACACTACTATCTATTACCTCTTTGTTGCTTTCTTCCTCAGATGAAATAACATTACTTTCACCATCTTCAATAAATGCAATGGCAGTCATTAATCCGTCTTTGAATTTATCAAAATCTTCCCCATAAAGAAATATTTTATGCTTCTCGTAAAAAAACTTTCCCTGATCTTCGTTAAACCTTCTTTTGCTTTCAGTAATGGTTAAATATTGCTGATTAGCACGAGTAGCTTTAACATCAAAAAAGTAGGTGCGTTTTCCAGCTCTCACAACTTTTGAAAAAAGATCATCCCTTCTTTCTTGTTTCTCTGTTTCTTGCATGTTGTCTTGTAAATTTAAATACATGCCAAAGTTAAAAATTTAACGTAATACATAGTCCTACCTTAGTTTTTTGTTAATAAAAACTACTATTTGTTGATAACATACTTTTAAATATAATGTTAGCTAGTTAAAAGTTTATGGTTGAAAATATAAAACCTCCGCTAATTAATTTAACAGAGGTTTTATCTACACAATAAGTATACTTGTGCGGATGCATATAATATATATATATATATACTATTCTTTTACAAGCTTAACTACGGCAGTTTTATTTTTTGCAACAACTCTAAGGAAATAAACGCCTTGAGGTAACGAGTTTATATTTGATGTAATTGTTATTGTATTATTTAATTTTGTAATACTAAATGTTTCAGATATAACAACACTTCCTGACATATTAATTAGTTCAATGGTAACATTGTCAGCACTGTCGATATTTACATCAATAACAATTTTATCTTTAAATGGATTAGGATTTGCAGAAACAAAATTATCTATATAAACAGGATTAAAGACTGATGTCAGAATCGAGTCTGCTCCGTAAAAGTTTGGTATTCCCCATCCCATATAATCATCAGGGTCATTTGCAAATGATCCACTTTGCTTAATTGCCTCTTGTAATTCCATTATCGACATTTCTGGATGCGCCTGCCACAAGCATATTGACATACCTGCCATAATTGGTGATGAAAATGATGTGCCATTACCCCAGGTTGAAACACCATTAGTTCCTGTTGCAATAGTTGCACCTTCTCCACACGCCATTACAGTAGGTTTTATTCTACCATCTGCGGTAGGTCCGATAGAGCTAAAGGATGCTCTTTGATCACTCAAATTTACAGCTCCAATTGAAAAAACACTATCACCATCTGCAGGAGCACCTATCCATGGATAAGTTGAACTTCCGCCACTATTTCCTGCGCTATTCACAACCAATATACCTTTTGAAGCAGCATAATCAGCCGCACGTGTAACGACTGTTGAGTCACCATTCATTGCACCATGATTATGGTCAAAAATGGGGTTGTCAAAGTCAATATATCCCAAAGAGGAATTAATTACATCAGCTCCAACGCTATCAGCAAATTCTGCAGCTGACATCCAATTGTATTCTTCAATAATGTTTTCATGAGGAGCTTCTTCGGGGCGTAGTAGCCAATAAGAAGCCTCTGGTGCTGTTCCAATCATTTCTCCTGGTAAATTGCCACCCATACATGAAAGTACCATTTTACCATGTTCGCTATCATTGTAAACACTACCACCAATGTATACAAAATCTTTTGTCCCTAATATTCTATCATTATCAAATAAGTACGCAAGTATGGGATGCGTTAATGCACCAGTGTATCCTGCATCTAGCACAGCAATAACCATTCCTTGACCTTGATAACCTTCATCGTGCAATGGAATACCATTAAGTTGATCTATTTGACCAAAAGAATATCCATAGTCGAGAGATTGAGTTGAATTATTTCCTCTGTTATAATCTTTTGAATCTGGTGAATTCGACTCAATGGTTTTAAATTTATCATTAATTCGATTCTTAGTATAATTCATTTTTACCGTACTTACAACATAAGGTAATGCTTCAATTTCAGTGATTAGAGCGGGGTTATCTGTGTAAACAGTTACACCATTTAACCATCGAGTTGGGTTTAGTAAATCAACTCCAATATCTGCCACACCTTGCAAATAGTTTGCGTTAACAGGAATATCATTTTCAACAATCTCAATTCCTTGATTGGCTCTTCTGTCAAGTGCCCGTTGAGTTAAAAACTCACTTGGATTATCAATGTTGTAAGGTGATCCTGTTTTATTGGCAAATTGAATGTAATATTTATCGGGTGCAATTTGTGCAAATGAATTAATCACAAATCCAATTGTTAGTAGCAAAAGTATATTCCGTTTCATAGGTATGTTTATTAATGTTTATTTTTCATCCTGACAAGTAAAGTCCTCATTGGGTTGCATTACTTACTCAACTATAATTATTTCATTGTTCTCTATAATAACATCAGGTATATTATTATTACCAAGTATTACTTTGTTAATTTTCTTTGTTGTATCAGCCTGAATTACAACAGCTTTATTACCAGTGCTCCAAACTGAAGTGTTTAGTAAATAGTTTTCTTCTGTACCATCAGTAAAATAACAAACTACATTAACCGGTAGAGGTAGCCCCCCATTATTTTCTATTACAATTTTATTTCCAGTAGTAACCTTTTTAATTCCTAAATCAGCGTAAGCACGATCAAAAAACCAAGGCTTAATATACCAGTCAAGATCTTGATTTGAAACATTTTCGAATGTGTTAAAAAAGTCGTAGGGTATAGGATGTTTTCCATTCCAACGATCCATGTAAGCATGTAGAGAAGCTTTAAATATACTATCCCCCAGCGCATTGTGCAAAAATGCATATGCCATTGCCGATCTATTATATGCGTGTACACGATATGAGGCATATTCAGCTATTTGATAGGATGGATACATAAGAGGCACTTCTTTTTCTTTGCCGCTCAGCTTTTCAAAACTGCCAGTTATTCTTTCAAAATAATTATAACTTGGTTCCATTTGATCCATTATTCCGTAGGTAAACCAAGCCGCCCAACCTTCATCCATCCATGCATATTTACGTTCGTTATTACCCATGTAAAAAGGAAAATAACTATGAGTAATTTCATGAAAAATTAGTCCAATGGCTTTTCCTCTGTCCGTTGGATCACCTTCATTAACCATCATTGGCGATTCCATACCACCGCCTTTTGTACCATTACAAAATGAAGTTATATGTGAATAGGGGAACGGATATCCGGGTAAACTATCAACCAAAAATACAATGCTTTTTTGTGCAAACATTACAGCTTCATCAAAAGAATCTACCGAATCAGGATAAACGGCATCAATAAATACTCGTTTGCTAGTATTTTTATTTGCGATAGCTGACGTGCCATCCCAATTTGAATAGCGAGAAACACCAAAAGTAAAATCAGGAATATTATTGGCCGTAAAATTCCAGTTATTTGATTTATTACTTTTAAGAACTTTGTTGTTCTTAATATCTGATACCGAAAAAATGTTTACAATTTCACTTGTAGCAACTGCTTTTTTATAATTTTCGACAACCTTTTTGCTGTATATCTGATCCATATTAACCAAATCACCAGTTGCCCAAACCATAATCCCAGGAGGTGTTTTTATTGTTACATCATAATTATTAAAATCATTATAATACTCCACTGTTCCAAAGTACTCAATTTTGTCCCAGCTGTCAATATCGTCATATACAGCTATTTGAGGATACCAGTACGCAACAAATATTCTATCGTTTCCGTAGTTACCCATGCGAATCCAACGCTTTTGAGGAATACTAAATTCCCAATCAATATAAATGTTAACCGAATCATTAGGGGCTAAATAATTGGTAAGGTATATGAACATATTCGTTGCACTTCTATATACCTTATTTTTATTTGATAAATCGAAATCATTTTCTCCAATGACAAGTTTATTAATTATTGTTCCGTCTGTTAAATCATCATCACCAATGGGCCACGAACGCGCATTACCTTTTTTGTACAGATCGGGATATAATCTTATTACGATCATCTTAAGCGTATCGGGGCTATTGTTAAAATACACAATCGATTCGCTGCCAATGAGTTTGCTTTCATTCATATTAATCTCGGCAACAATGTTGTAGTTTGAATGATTTTGCCAATAATTGGGTCCAGGCATTCCGTCATTTGAGCGTGTTCCGTTCTGAAAAGCAACTGCAATTTCAATTGGCATTTTATTTGTTGTTTGTGATATTACTGTAATGGATAGTATTAACGACATCGACACCAAAGTTATTTTAAATATATTTTGCATTTTAGAATGAATAAATTAGGAATTTATTTTGTGACTATATTGTAACCCTTCCTTTTTATAGCAGTCCCTTACGCTGATTTGTAAAAGGGAAACTATTTTAATAGCAGCAAAAATAGAGATTTTTGATAAGAAACAAAATATATTAATTGTTGTTAAATGTTCATTCATTTTCTTTATAATTTTGCACATTAACAAATAACGATATTTACATTGGGTTTAAAGAACAGTATAAAAAAGAAAATTGCCGAGTTTATAATGAAATTCAAGGTACTTCCTGAGAAAACGCCATCGGGAAAACAGGTAGATATTTCTTCAAATAGAATTGTTTTATTCTTTATGAGTAATTCCAATGAAGAGTTTGCGGCGATTCAACTTTTCTTGCAAAGTAGCATTTTGAAAGAAATAAATATTGCGTCTATATGTATTTATTCAAATATTGAGGATGATATAAACCATAATATTGATACAGGTATTGCCCTATTTTCTCAAAGTGACTTTAATATAGTTGGTGGAATGAAGGTTAAACTCAATGATTACGTTATAAGTAATAAGTTTGATGTTTTGATTAGTTTTGCAGTTGATAGTAATCTATATTGTGATAAAATTATCTCTAATATTTCTTCAGATTTTAAAGCAGGCGGCTTTATCGAACAAAATGCAAATCTGTTCGATTTGACAATAAAACACAATTTTGAAGATTACAATAAGCAACTCAAGCAATTTATTCATTATTTAGATAATCTTAAAATAAACATATGAGCAACAAATTAATAGGCACAGGTGTGGCAATTGTAACTCCATTTCATTCTGATGGAGAAGTGGACTATCTTAGTCTGAGTGGTTTACTTAATAATTTAATTAAAAATGGAGTTGATTTTATTGTTGGCCTTGGAACTACAAGTGAGGCTGTTACACTCACCTCAGAAGAGAGAAAAAGTGTGATGCAACATGTAATTAGTGAAGTAAATAACATGGTTCCCGTTGTAATGGGTATGGGTGGTAATAATACAAAAGCTGTTGTTGAAGAAATTAAAAGCACTGATTTTAAAGGGATATCTGGAATATTATCTGTTGCGCCATATTATAATAAGCCAAATCAAAGAGGTATTTATGAGCATTTTAAAGCTATTGCTGAAGTAAGCCCGGTCCCAATTGTAATCTACAATGTGCCCAGTCGTACAAGCTCAAACATATCTGCTGAAACAACTTTAAAGTTAGCCAAAAATTTTAGTAATATAGTGGCTGTAAAGGAAGCCTCAGGAGATTTGGGGCAAGTAATGGATATCATAAAAAACAAGCCTTCCGGATTTGAGGTGTTGTCAGGTGATGATGCCCTAACATTCCCAATGATAGCTCTTGGAGCTGAGGGAGTAATTTCTGTTGTGGCAAATGCATTTCCCAGCGATTTCTCGCAGATGGTAAACCTTGCTAGAAACAGTAAAGATGTTGAAGCCAGAGATATACACTATGCTTTATTGGAAATAATTGACTTATTGTTTGTTGATGGAAACCCTGCAGGAATTAAGGCTGCTCTTGAAATACTTGGAGTAATGGGTAATAATTTACGATTACCAATGGTTCCAGTATTACATGATGTTTATTTAAAATTAGCACATTCCATTGATCTTTTCAATAAAAAATAAAATTGCATACAACTCGGGTTGATGAAAATTTGTCAATGCTTTAATAAATTGATAATAATAAGAAATGAAAAAAATACTTGTACTACTAATATTAATATCTCTGTCAGGGATTATTTTTGGTCAAACATTAAACACAAAATCTGCAAATCAAATACTTAAAGAAAGGGGAGAGATTTATTTTAAGTTTGAGCTAAATGAAGAGTTTATACAGAAGACCTTAACTCAGATTTCAAAAATAATTTCTATTGATGATGTTAGTAATAATGTAGTTACCGCATATGCCAATAGAAAAGAGTTTAGTAACTTTATTGAACTCGGTATTGATTATACAATCCTCATTGCTCCTTCATTATTACATAAGCCTGTTTGCAAAGATTTTGATGCGATTCGTAGCACTAACGATTGGGATTTTTACCCAACATATCAAGGCTATCTTGATATGATGAACCAATTCGTGATTGACTATCCCAATTTATGTGAAGTAGTTAATATTGGTAGTACATTGCAAGACAGAGACTTACTATTCATACATATTAACAATAACATCGGTGTTACCGAAAATGAACCACAATTTATGTACACATCATCAATTCATGGTGATGAGATAACCGCCTATGTTTTAATGTTAAGGTATATCGACTATTTATTGCAAAATTATGGTACAAATCCTGATGTTACCAACATGGTAAATAATATTGACATCTGGATAAATCCTTTGGCTAATCCTGATGGTACTTATGCAATGGGTAATAA
>JASFZK010000187.1:0-15723 GCA_045267845.1 Bacteroidota bacterium
GAAAGTGATCTTACTCCCTGCGAAGCTAATTTTCCAACGCCTTCCATTTTGCCAATTTTATGTAGCATTTGCAGTGAAGCGTCTACACTTCCCCATTGTAAATCAATACCATCAAGAAATTCGATATCAATTAGATTATTGTCATAACATTCCATTAAAAAACCAATGGTATTGCCTGCACTTATAATATCCATTCCATAATCATCTGCCACATATATTAATTTTGCCAAACCTTCTAAATTATCAATCATAAGGTTTGCTCCTAGCATTGTACCAGTTTCATATTCAGGGGCGTCATGTACCATAGTGCCATAAGCTCCTTTTGCATATCCGCTTTTTTTACATGATAAAGCACAAGAGAAACAAGCAAAATCACGTTTCCAAATTTTCTTTCTTGCTGATTCGGTGGCTAGATTTTTAATTCCCTCAAATGTGCCTTCGCCATAATTTTTAACTGCCTGCGAACCCCTGTCGGATGAATACTCAAGGGCGCCAGTTGTTCCTTCATCTCGCCAAAATTTACGATTATCATCGTTTTTGCTAAACGATACTCTTGCTTTTTCCAATAATTCAAGATAATCTTTGTGTCTTGCCACTGATGGCATCCCTGTACCCCTAACGGCTACAGCTTTTAAGTTTTTAGATCCCATCACGCAGCCAACTCCACCACGTCCGGCAGCTCTAGCAGCTGTATTTATTACAGAAGCATAAGGAAGAAGATTTTCACCTGCAGGACCAATGTAAAAACTCTCAAATCTTCTATCGCGTAGATCTTCAACAAAATATTTGTCAAAATTATCTGTTCCCATACCCCAATATCGTGAAGCATCCCTTATCTCAACAAGGTCATCTTCAATAAAAATATAGACTGGTTTTTTTGCTTTCCCGGTTATAAGCAATCCATCATATCCCGCAAACCTTATCTCGGGACCCACAAAACCACCCATGTTTGAATAGCTTATTGTTGAGCTATGCTCGTATTTTTTATTAAGAGGCGATGTTTTTGGTGATTTAGTAACTACGCATGATCGTGACGATGAAGGAATTGGAAATCCGCTAAATGGCCCAGGCATAATTAATAATGGGTTTTCGGGTGATAATGCATCTACCCCTGGATTTGGTAGTTGATCGTATAATAATTTCATACCAAGTCCACGACCACCAATGTAATTTTTCAAATCGTCTTCAGAAATAGGTGTCTTATTTATAGTCCCAGTGGTAAGGTTTATTTCAAGTATTATGCCGTTATATCCCTTCATTGTAATTAATTTTGATAAAAGTGGTTAATCATCTTTTTAGCAATCTCGTCTGGAGAAATGTTTCTCATTTCCATTTCAGTTTTAATTGTGATATACTGTAAAGCTCCGTAAGGACAGTATTTAACACAATGTGGGTCGCCATCGCAAAGGGTGCACATGCGTTCAGGCTTACCAGTTTTATCAGGAAAAATTACTCCTCCGCTTTTCTCACGACAGGCTTTGGAACATTTTTCGCAACCAATGCATGCCTCCAAATCATTTTTAATAGTGTTGTATTTTTCATCTCGGTACAAAGCCTTCCTTCCAGTATTGGGGTCGGCAATTATAGGGCACGCCTCAATACACGGTGAGTCATCACAAATAAAACAAGTTACAGGAATGTCCACATCAGGATTATAATGCCACACTTTTATATTTGATAAATCAGGATTGCCTAAGCCTCTATGTAATTCATTGTCAATCATAACTTTATGATTGTTAGCGGAGCAAGCTGTTTCGCATGTTCTGCATCCGGCACATAGGGTAAAATCAACTACAATTGCTTTTATCTCCCCATTTGGGCTTTTAACTGGAAAAATAAATCCGTAGTTCCCAAGTATGGCTAATCCTCCAGCTCCCATTGCAAGTGTTTCTAAAAATTTCCTACGTGATTGTGTTGTGGATAATTCCATAATGAACATGCTTAAAGATTAATTCAATATTCACCATACTTGTGCTTTAAATCAACAAATACGACAAAAGTGTATTATACTATTAATAACACACAAACATAATGAAATTATTGGAAATATTTTAAATGAATTGCCTATCCCATAACTAAAAACCAAGCAAAACCCTTAGGCTCAAATACCATGGTTTCATTATCCATAATAAAACCATTAGGGAATAATAAAGCAAGATTTTTATCTTCCATGGGATTCTTAATCTTGAGCTTTTTTGAAGATAGATTATTAAGTACAAGTATCTTTTCACCATCATATTCACGTAAATAGGCTAGGATACTTGATGCTATTTTTCCAGTACTATCCTGAGTATCAATAAAATTTAGACTACCCCTGCCAAATGATTTATAATCTTTACGTGTGTTAAGCATGCCACTAATTAAATCAAAAACTTTGGTATGGAAATTATCAGGTTGTTTTAAATTATCTTCCAGTTTCTCCCAGTCAATTCTTCCTCTGACTAAAAAGCGAGTGTCATCTTTTCCGGTAAGTTTAATTTGCTCATCGTAATATTTCACATCATTTAACTTGCCAAACTCATCACCATAATAAACAACAGGAGTGCCAAGTAATGTGAGCATTAGTGAATACGATAATGCTATTTTGTTAACATCTTTCTCCATTAATTCGGCCAATCTTGCAGAAATGCCCTCGCCTAATCTAAAGTTCCATTGTGGTTTATGACAATAGTTATTATGGATGTAACTGCGGTCTTCTTCAGTAACGTAAACAAGTTCAAGACTAAGTTCATCATGTACACGTAAAAAAGTAAACCACTGATTGTCGATTCCAATATCAGGAGTTACAGCACTGCTTAAAGTTTGTTTTATGGGATCACCATTCTCCATGGCCATGGCTTTGTACATCATTGGCATCAATGGAAAATGATATGCAGCATGGCACTCATCACCATCTCCTAAATACTTTACTACCTCCTTAGGTTTTTGGCATGCTTCTGCCAGAAGTAAAGTGCCTGTGTTTACATAGTCAAGTATTGCCCTGAAAAATTTTACGACAATATGGGTAGTATCTAAATTTTCGCAATTGGTGCCATCTTCTTTCCATAAATATGGGATGGCATCAGCTCTAAAACCATCAACTCCCATAGACTGCCAGTAAAGCATATTATGTGCCATGGAGAGGAGTACATCAGGATTGCGATAATTAAGATCAGGTTGGAAGCTAAAAAATCTATGAAAATAATACCTGTTACCAAGCTTTTCCCAATTCGAATCTTCAATACCTTTAAATAATATTCTTGAATCAAGATACTTATCAGGCTCATCACTCCAAATATAGTATTCGCTAAACTCATTGTCTTCATCCTTTTGCGATTCAAGGAACCACGGATGTTGATCTGACGTATGATTGATGGCAACATCGAAAATAACTCGTATCCCTCTTCGATGTGCTTCACTTAAAAAAGTGCCAAAAACAAGTTCCTGTTCTTCCTGAGTACAGTCATCAGGTAATCCTAATAATTGAGGCCGAATGCGATCATATTTACTAATATCAAAACCGGCATCACGCATGGGTGAATTAAGTATTGGTAATAACCATAAACAGTTAACGCCTAACTTCTGAATATAATCAAGTTTATGTGTAAGTCCATTAAAATCAACATTATATAAATCAACATAAAGTGAATAAACAATTGCATCCTTGTACCAGTCGTCCAACTGATTATCATTTTTTGTAGGTACTAATGATGAAATGAAATCATCAAGTTTTTCGGTTGACAATCCAGGGTAAAGTGTATGCCAGTATTTGATTAGCAAGGAGCTATCATTCATAATATTAAGCGTTTTATTTTGTGCAAAAATAGTACAAAATATACTTGTTTTTGCCACAATCCAGTGCACAACATTAAAAATATATGATATCAATGTACATTATCTTACCTAGGCTTTATATCAATCGTTTGCATAAGATTGTTAAGGAGCAATTTCAAAATAATCATCATTTAATTTAATTTTTCTTTGTAATAGAAGTAATTCAATTCATCATGCTGGTGAAATATCTTAATTTTGAAGAAAATTCTTAAGTATGAAGTATTTATATAAAGCGATTTTATCCGTTTTTATTTTGTTATCAGGAACCCTGATTTTTGCCCAGCAAATTAATCTCGAAAGAGTTGATCCACCGTTTTGGTGGGCCGGAATGAAAAACTCTAATCTGCAGTTAATGGTTTATGGCAATAATATTTCTGAAACACAACCTGTTATAGTTTATGATGGAGTTACAATAAAGGATGTTATTCAAGTTGAAAGTCCTAACTATTTGTTTTTGAATATTGTGATTGCTGAAAATGCAATTCAGGGAACCTTTGACATAGAATTTAAAAAGGGAAATAGGACAAAAGCAAAATATACTTATGAATTAAAGCAACGAGATACTAATCCTAATCTTTACCAAGGTTTTGATAATTCAGATGTTATTTATTTGCTCATGCCTGACAGGTTTAGTAATGGAAATCCTGATAATGATGACATGCCAAATATGTTGGAAAAAGCTGACAGGCTAAATCCAAATGGACGTCACGGTGGAGATATTCAGGGAATTAGTAACAAATTAGATTATTTATCTGACCTCGGAGTAACTGCTTTATGGATAAATCCACTATTGGAAAACAATATGCCGGCATATTCATATCATGGTTATGCTGTTACCGATTTATACAAAATTGATTCGAGATATGGTACCAATGAAGATTATGTGAAATTAATTGATGATGCTCATGCAAAAGGCTTAAAGGTAATTATGGATATGATTTTTAACCATCTTGGCACCGGCTATTATTGGAAGGATGATTTGCCCATGCATGATTGGTACAATCAATGGCCTGAATTTACACGATCCAATTACCGTGGTGGTGTGGTTAGCGATCCATATGCATCTGATTATGACTATAAAAAAATGGTAAAAGGATGGTTTGACGTGACCATGGCCGATCTAAATCAGAATAACGAATTTATGGCAAATTTCTTGATTCAGAATAGTATCTGGTGGATTGAGTATGCTGGTTTAGATGGTATTCGACAGGATACATATCCATATCCATATAAAGATTTTATGGCAACATGGATGCAACGCGTACTTGATGAATATCCTAACTTTAATGTTGTTGGTGAAGCATGGTTGTCTCAATCTCCAGCTGTTGCCTATTGGTTAAATAACAATACCAATAAGGATGGTTATAAATCTAATCTTACTGATGTTTTCGACTTTCCACTAATGTATGCCATTAGCAAAGCTTTCAATGAAAATGAAGGCTGGTCTACAGGTACAGCACAATTATATGAGGTTCTGTCACAGGATTTTGTGTATTCAAATCCGAAAGGGATAGTAACTTTCGCCGATAACCATGATGGCGATAGATTTTATTCGAAAATGGGTAAAGATATCAATAAGTACAAGCTTGCAATGGCATTTATGCTGACAACCAGAGGTACACCTCAAATTTATTATGGTACCGAAGTGCTAATGGCAGGGGAAGAACATAAGGGGCATGGTGATATTCGTAAAGATTTTCCGGGAGGATGGCAGGGTGATAGCATGGATGCTTTCACTCAAGAAGGCAGAATAGCAGAGCAAGATGAAGCATTTAATTTTTTGAAGAAACTGCTTAATTGGCGAAAATCAAATGAAACAATTCAGTATGGAAAACTTACTCACTACATTCCAGAAGATGGTGTTTATGTTTATTTCAAAACTTATAAGAATAATACTGTAATGGTTATGCTTAATAATACTTCAGAAAAAAAGAAGGTTAATTTGCAAAGGTTTTCAGAGAGTATAGGCAATAATACTAAAGGAAAAAGTGTACTTACAAGAAGAGGTTGGGATAAACTAGACTTAATTGAAATTCCAGCTAAGTCACCATTAATTATCGAATTATCCAATTGATAGATCAAATTTTTTAAATAGCAAAACCAACTAAAATGAGAAGAATTGTAGTCGCTTTATTACTTCCTTTTCTCTTACTAATTGCAAGTAAGTCGATAGTTGCACAGGTGGCATGGCTATATCCTGTAAATCCATCAATAACTGATACTGTTGTACTTACATATAATCCCAATACTGGAAATAAAGCTTTGGCAAATTATGAAGGTACGGTGTATTTGCACACAGGAGCAGTTACTGAACGTAGTTTGGATGGTGGTGATTGGAAACATGTTATTGGTAATTGGGGTTTGCCTGATGAACGTGTAAAAATGACACCAATCGGAAATGGCTTACATGAGTTTAAGTTTGTAATAAGTTCGTTCTATGGTCTTCAGCCCGATGAAGTTGTTCAGCAACTTGCCTTTGTTTTTAGAAGTGAAATTGGTGATAAAGTAGGAAAAACGAAAAATAATGAAGATATATTTTTACCAGTTAATGGTTATGACCCGCCTGTTGCCGGTGAAAAGAAATATAGTTTCGAAACCAGACGATATATTTCACACATATTAAAAGATAGTATTCTTAATGTACTTACCACCAATGGAATCACACAAGTAATTCCTTATTCAGCAAACACAATCGAAGTTATACATTTTGCTAATAGTATTACTACTCCTGATTCATCAGATGCAGCTATTTTAGTGCCTCAAAACCCTTATTTTAAGATATTTAATTCGGATAATTGGTTGCGATTAGTAACCGATAGTTTGTCCATGGTAATACATAAAAATCCATACTATATTGCTTTTGTTTACAATGGTGATACAATATTGGAAGAGGAAAGAGGGTTTTTTAGTAGAACTGATACGGATGGCTTAAGGTTTAAAATTAAAGATAATGAAAAGATATATGGTCTTGGTGAAAGAGCAAACGGTTTAAACTTAGTAGGTAGCAAATACAATCTTTATAATCGTCCGAAATATGGTTACGAGATAGGCGCTAGAAACCTTAATTATTCTATTCCACTAATTGTCTCTTCCAATAAATATTTATTGTTATTTGACAATCCTCAAAAAGGGTATGCAGATATTGGCGAAACAGAAAATGGTGTTTTTGAATGGGCTGCCATTGGCGGAGCAATGAAGTATTTTGTTGTAGCTGGATCTGATTTTAAATCAATTTCAAGAAACTATGCTGAGTTAACAGGTTCTCAGCCAATGCCTCCACGATGGGTGCTTGGTAATTTACAATCGCGAATGGCATATCGTACACAGTATGAAACTGACTCGATTGTTAAACTCATGCAAGAAGATGACTTCCCTTTGGATGCCATAATTCTTGATTTTTATTGGTTTGGTGATAGTATTCATGGTACAATGGGCAGGTTAAGTTGGTATAAGCCTAACTGGCCATCACCCGAAAAGATGATTTCAGATTTTAAGGATAGTGGAGTTAAAACAATTTTAATTACAGAGCCTTATATATTGGATTCACTAGAAAATTTTGCCATTGCTGATGAATTAGAAATACTAGCTTTGGATAGTAATGGGAACGCATATGTGAATAATGAGTTCTATTTTGGCCACGGTGCTCTCATTGATATTTTTAAGCCAGAAGCTGGCGACTGGTTCTGGAAGCAATACGTTAAGCAAATGGATATTGGTGTTGCTGGATGGTGGGGTGATTTAGGAGAGCCCGAAAATCATCCTTCAGACCAAATTCATGTTAACGGTACTGCAGATGAGGTTCATAATATTTATGCGCACTATTGGCATAAGATGCTTTTTGAAAATTTCAGAAATGATTACCCAAACAAACGATTGTTCAATTTGAACAGGGCCGGTTATGCAGGTTCACAGCGGTATTCAATTTATCCATGGACTGGCGATGTTTCACGTAGCTGGGGTGGACTTCAAGCTCAGTTACCACTGCTTATCCACATGAGTTTAAGTGGATTGCCATTTATTCATTCTGATGCCGGTGGCTTTGCACAGGGGGCAAAAAATGATGAGTTATACACTCGTTGGTTGCAGTTGGCATGTTTTTCGCCAATTCTAAGGCCTCATGGTTCAGGTATTCCTTCTGAGCCTGTGTATTTTAACGATACCACTCGTAGAATTGTTAGGAATTTTATGAAGCTTAGATACAGGCTTCTTCCATATATTTATACACTTGCCGCAGATGCAAATCAGTATGGTTATCCAATTGTACGTCCATTATTTTACGAATTCCCAACCGATACAACATGTTATAATATTATGGATGAGTACATGTTTGGCGAAGAAATGTTAGTTGTACCCATAACAGAAAGCCAGCAAAAAACAAAACGTATTTACCTTCCTACAGGCTCTGATTGGTATGGGTTTTGGACCAATGAAAAGTACAAAGGTGGAAGTTGGATTAATGTTGATATAAATCTCGAAACCATACCAATATTCATTAAGGCTGGCTCATTTATACCAATGGCAGAGTCGGTTAATTCAACTGATGATTATTCAACAGCAAAACTTACTGTTAGTTACTATCATGATTCGGAAAATGATGTCAATAGTTATTCAATGTATAATGATGATGGTAGTACATACGGTTCCATTGAGAAGAATGAATATGAAATCATTACTTTTGATAAGAAGTACATAAATAGCAAATTAACAGAGTATTTATTTAATAGTACTGGAGGCGTTTATGAAGGTAAACCCGAAAGTAGAACTATTCAGTTTGAGCTAATAGGCTTAGATAATAAAAGTGGGTTGGCATTTGAACTAAATGATGAGAAACTTAATAAGAAAGAAAATACTGATAAATCAACAGGGTATTATTACGATATTAAACGTGAAGTTTGGATTGTTAATTTTCAATGGACAGGAGAGGAAGTTAAAATAGTAGTTGAAAGTTAGAAAGTTAAAATTATATCGGAAACAAAAACAAAAAAATCATGAAAAATTTTAAAAAACATTTATTTTCGCCAGCCGTACTAATTTTGGCAATTGCACTTATAACATCCTGTAATGCAAATCAGGCAAAAACTAAAGATACAAAAACAAAACAGAATAATAAAAAGATGGAATCGATGCATGTTGAATGGAGCAGAAATGCAAATATTTACGAGGTTAATATAAGACAGTTTACCGAAGAGGGAACAATTAAAGCATTTGAACAACACCTCCCTCGATTGAGAGAAATGGGAGTTGATATTCTATGGATAATGCCAGTATTTCCGGTAGGTGAGCTTAATAGGAAAGGCTCATTGGGTAGTTATTATGCAGTTAAGGATTATAAAGATATTAATCCAGAGTTTGGTGATATTAAGGCTTTTAAACAGCTAGTTGATGAAGCTCATAAGCTTGGGATGTATGTTATTCTCGATTGGGTTGCAAACCATTCTGCTTGGGATAATCCATGGGCAACTGAGCATCCTGAGTGGTACCAACATGCCGAAAATGGAGATTTTGTATCGCCATTCGACTGGACAGATGTAATTGCTTTTGATTATAATAACCCAGCAATGCGTGACTCAATGGTTGATGCGCTTAAGTTTTGGATAACAGAAACAGATATTGATGGCTACCGTTGCGATGTTGCCGGAATGGTTCCAACTGACTTTTGGGAACTTGCACGAGTTGAAATGGATTCGATAAAGCCAGTATTTATGTTGGCCGAAGATGAAGATAACCCTGAATTACTGAAGAAGGCATTTGACATGAATTATGGATGGAAACTTCATCATATAATGAACGATATAGCCAAGGGCAAAAAAAATGCAAATGATATTTGGGATTATTTGGCTTGGAATGATACTGTTTATCCTGTGGATTCGTATCGTTTGTATTTTACTTCTAATCATGACGAAAACTCATGGAATGGTACAGTTTACGAACGTATGGGCGAAGCTGCCAAACCATTGGCAATACTATCTTATACAATTCCAGGAATGGGATTAGTGTACGGTGGCCAGGAAGCAGGACTTAATAAACGACTTCGCTTTTTTGAAAAGGATACAATTAGTTGGGATAAAAATGAGTATGCTGATATATATACAACTCTAAATTTTCTTAAAAAGGAAAATAAGGCACTTTGGAATGGCGAAGCAGGTGGTAGCATGACCCGCTTGGGTGATGGTTCGAACTATAATGTGTTTGCATTTTACCGAGAAAAAGATGGTGACAGAATTATAACAATAATCAATATGAGTGATAAGTTGCAATCATTCACTATTGATGGCAATGTTGTTTCAGGGACTTTTAAAGATGCCTTTACAGGTGATGAGGTTATTATTACCGAAGATATGAATGTTGAGTTGGAGCCTTGGGGCTTTATGGTTCTTACTAATTAGTGGCTCTCAGAAAACGTCAATAACTGCGTTATACTTGCATTTTGAACCAGTCATTTACAAAAGTAAACTCCTGGGTTCTAAATGCTTCGCAAGCCTTGTTCTTAACGCCTTCTTAAAGCCATTTGAAAAGTATGGAGTTTTCTTAGTGGCACTGATTAGTTACAATTATTTTAATGTGCTAGAGGATGTGGTTTCTTTTGCTATTTGACCCTGCAGGTTATAGTAGGTCATTATGGTAATTAGCGTTGTGCCCCGCGGCAGCAATTGAAGTGTTAGCTTGTTGATGTGATGTAGTTTTTGTTAGTTAACGTAGGCGTAGGAACGAAGCCCACGTAGAACTTTACAAAAACTCAACTGCATGAAACAACTAAAAACGTAAAGAGCATCCGTCTGCCCAAACAAAAAACACCATCAAATAATGTTCATTTTTAGTTTCCAAATGAAATAATAATATACATTTGCCAACCGTTATGTAAAGTAATACATAACGCATAATTATTAAATTTAATCCTATGCAAAAGAGTTTATACTTTGCTCCACCGGCCAAGAATGAGCCTGTGTTAGCATACAAAAATGGATCGCCAGAACGTGAGCAAATAATAGCTGCTTTGGAGCGAGCAAAATCAAAAGAGGTTGATATACCGATGGTTATAAACGGAAATAAAGTTTATACTGAAAATAAAATTGGGATACATCCACCTCACGATCATCAATATTTGTTGGGGTATTATAACCGTGGTACCGAAAAAAATGTTGAAGATGCAATTGATGCAGCGTTGGCAGCCAGGAGTAGTTGGGCACAAATGTCATGGAAACAGCGAGCATCAATATTTTTGCGTGCAGCAGGTATGATTTCGGGGCCATATCGTGCACGAATTAATGCTGCCACCATGCTCGGGCAATCTAAATCGGTGCATCAGGCTGAGATTGATGCGGCATGTGAATTAGCAGATTTCTTGAGATTTAATGTTCAGTACATGACTGAAATTTTTAATGACCAGCCCGAATCTGACGAGCTAAACTGGAATAGAATTGAACAGCGCGGATTGGAAGGGTTTGTATTCGCTCTTACCCCTTTTAACTTTACTGCAATTGCTGGTAATTTACCTGCTGCCCCTGCTATGATGGGGAATACAATTGTTTGGAAACCTTCAAACACACAAATTTATTCGGCACGCATAATTATGGAGATATTTATGGAGGCCGGTTTACCAGATGGTGTGATAAATTTGGTTTTTGTTTCAGGACCCGTTGCCGGAAAAGTTATTTTTTCACATCGTGATTTTGCCGGAATTCATTTTACCGGATCAACCGCAGTTTTTCAAAACATCTGGAAAACCATAGGTAACAATATTTCTAATTACAGATCATATCCACGTATTGTTGGCGAAACTGGTGGTAAAAACTTTGTGCTGGTTCACGAAACTTCAAATGCCACACAGGTAGCAACTGCTTTAACTCGTGGTGCTTTTGAATTTCAAGGGCAAAAATGTTCGGCTGCTTCACGTGCATATATTCCTGACAATTTGTGGGAAGATGTGCTTTATGAAATAAAGTGCGATATGAATGGAATGAAGATGGGTACGATAGAAGACATGTCGAATTTTGTTGGTGCTGTAATTGATGAGGCTTCATTTGATAAGCTATCGAGTTTTATTGACAGGGCAAAAAAAGATAAGGATGTTGAAATATTAGTTGGCGGAAATTATGATAAATCCAAAGGCTATTTTATCGAACCTACTATTATCCTCACTAAAGATCCGCATTATGTTACCATGGAAGAGGAGTTGTTTGGACCTATCCTAACCATATATGTTTATGATCATAACAAATTTGAAGAAACCATCGACCTGGTTGATAATACATCAATGTATGCTTTAACCGGATCTATTTTTTCGAAAGATCGTTATGTGATTGAGCATGTTATGAAAAAGCTCGAACACGCAGCCGGTAATTTTTATATTAATGATAAACCAACAGGGGCAGTTGTAAATCAGCAGCCATTTGGTGGTGCACGTGGATCAGGAACAAATGATAAGGCAGGATCAAAACTTAATTTATTGAGATGGGTTAGCCCACGCACAATTAAGGAGTGCTTTCTGCCGGCTGAATCATATAAATATCCATTCATGGAAAAGTAGTGGCTGCCCAAAAAAGACAATCTCATCGTTGGACTTACGTGAAAACAGTCATCCTGACGATACTGTCGGGGCTCCTTGATTTTCAGCATTACGTCCGCCTCGACCTTGTTATTTTTTGACACCCACTTTGCAGAATGTAATCAACCTGAAAGATTAATAAAAACAGAAACAAATTATTAATAATGACAACAATAGATACTAATAAAAATGAACTGCTAGAACGATTAGGTTTAGTAGCTGTAAATAACGGAGTAACAACCGGAACTAGTTGGTTTGAGACTGAGGGTGCAATCACATCTTCAATTTCGCCAATTAATGGTAAAGAAATTGCCAAGGTAAAAAATGCAACTATTCAAGATTATGAAAATGTTGTAGTAAAGGCTCAGGAAGCTTTTAAAATTTGGCGCGAAATTCCTGCTCCTGAGCGTGGAGAGGTTGTTAGGCAAATAGGTCTTGCTCTTCGTAAATCAAAAAGAGATTTGGGTAAATTGGTTACTTTGGAAATGGGTAAAATTTACCAGGAGGGTTTAGGCGAAGTACAGGAAATGATAGATATTTGTGATTTTGCTGTTGGCCAGTCGCGATTGCTAAATGGTTTTACAATGCATTCGGAAAGAAAGAGTCATAGAATGTATGACCAATATCATCCGGTTGGACTGGTTGGTTTGATTACCTCGTTTAATTTTCCTGTGGCTGTATGGGCATGGAATTCGATGCTTGCTGCCATAGCCGGCGATGTAGTTATTTGGAAACCAAGTTCAAAAACTCCACTTACTGCCATTGCAACAATGAATATTATTCAAAAAGTACTTAGGGCTAACAATGTTCCTGAGGGAGTATTTAGCTTAGTAATTGCCAAATCATCTGTACTTGGTGATAATTTTTTAGCTGATAAACGAATTCCTCTTTTCTCGGTAACAGGTTCAACTGCAGTTGGAAAAAGGGTAGGGGAGATTGTTGGAAAACGCCTTGGAAAAACTATTCTTGAATTAGGCGGTAATAATGCTGTAATTGTAAGTGATTCGGCTGATTTGGATATGGCAATTCCTTCAATAGTATTTGGAGCGGTTGGTACTGCCGGGCAACGTTGTACTTCTACACGACGCATAATTGTTCATCACAAGGTTTATGATGAGGTTAAAACTAGATTAGTTAATGCTTACAAGCAGATTAACAATAAAATTGGAAATCCACTTGAAAAAAATACATTGGTTGGTCCACTGATTGATATCCATTCAGTTGAAGCTTTTAAATACGCCATACAGGAAGTTAAAAAAGAAGGTGGAACAATATTGTTTGGTGGAGATGTGCTGGAAGGGGCTAATTATTCATCGGGCAACTATGTTGTTCCAGCCATTGCCGAAGCAAAAAATCATTTCAATATTGTGCAGGAAGAAACTTTTGCGCCAATTGTGTATTTAATTAAGTACACTGAGTTTGATGAAGCAATAGAATTGAACAATGGTGTTCCCCAAGGATTATCATCGGCTTTATTCACACTTAACATGCGCGAAAGTGAGCAATTCCTCAGCGAAGTAGGATCTGATTGTGGTCTTGCAAATATTAATAGTGGTACATCGGGTGCTGAAATTGGTGGTGCATTTGGTGGCGAGAAAGATACTGGTGGTGGACGCGAATCGGGTTCCGACTCATGGAAAGCATATATGCGTCGCCAAACAAATACAATTAATTACGGTAAAGAATTACCCTTGGCACAGGGAATTAAGTTTGCTTTTTAATTATAATTAATTCCCCTTCGAAGGGTACCAAACGAAATATTTTTACTCTTTTTATTTTTGAATTATTAATTACTACAAATAGTTCTGTCAATTTTAGCAGAGCTATTTTTTTGTGGTGTTGTTACAGATTAAAATAAGCAACTGTTAATTATTGTTAAAAGGTTTTTGTCAATCACCTGATAAATTACTTTTGTTGAATGAACAAAGTCGTCACCATAGTTTTTATTACACTTGTTACATTGGCCACCATTGGATTAATGATGATACAGGTGTATTGGATACGCGATGCTGTTAAGTTAAAGCAGTCGATTTTTGCTCAAGATGTTCGCAATGCAATGAGCGAGGTAATATTTAAGATTGATAAAATAAGGCTTGAAGAAAGAGTAATCAGGCAGCGTAAGTTTTATGAAGATAACATGAGTACGCTTCAGGTTTACGATTCTTTAAATCAGGTTATGCACAGTAATTTTAATAGTATAAGTAGTCAGACGGATATGGACAGGTTCGTTCAAAGTTCAAATATTGCCGGTAAATTACTTGACGACCTTACATTTAACTATAATCAGCAAGAGCCTGGTAATTTTTATTATTCTAAAAAGGCTTTAATAAGTACACTTATAAGTGAAGCTTTAAAGGAAAAAGACATAGTTACTAATTTTGAATATGGTATTTATAGTAAGGCAACTAATTCGATGATACTTCAAAAAACAGGTAAGTATCCTGAGGCTCTATTAAATGAGAGTTTTGTATTTGATCTTGCACCATTGGTTTCTCTGTTTTCTCCGCCAAACAAATTGTTGATATATTTTCCCGATGAAAAGAAGTTTATTATCAGCCAGTTGTGGCAAATGTTATTTGTTTCAGTATTGCTATTTCTTGTAATTATTATTTCATTTTCGTTTAGTATTTATACAATTTTTAGACAAAAACGTCTTTCGATAATGAAGAATGATTTCATTAATAACATGACACATGAGTTTAAAACACCAATATCAACAATCGCACTGGCATGTGAAGCGTTAAAGGATAGTGACATTCAAAAAACAGAAGCATTATATGATAATTATCTTGGAATAATTAGTGAGGAAAATGGCCGACTTGGATTAATGGCCGAGCAGATACTTCAAACAGCAATAATCGATAAAGGTCAGCTAAAACTCAATATGTCCAATAATAATATGCATGATATTATTATTGCTGCAGTTGGTAGCAAAAAAATGTCTGTTGAAGCAAAGGGTGGTAAAATTAATATGCAATTATTAGCCTCAAATCCAGAAGTTCTTGGGGATAATATTCATCTAACTAATGTTATCATAAATTTACTCGACAATGCAATTAAGTATTGCATTAAAGAACCAGATATTGAAATAGTAACCAGAAATACTGAAAATTCGCTTTTTGTGGTGATTAAAGATAATGGAATCGGAATAAGTAAATCAAATAAAAATAAGATATTTGAAAAGCTTTACAGAGTCCCCACAGGAAATATTCATAATTTTAAGGGCTTTGGACTAGGACTTAGTTATGTAAAAGCAATTGTGGAGTATCATAAAGGTAAGGTTTCTGTAGATTCCGAACTAGGTAAAGGCTCAGTTTTTACTGTTCAGCTACCAATAATTAATTGAATTTAAAGTTATAAAGTTA
>JASFZK010000188.1:0-5301 GCA_045267845.1 Bacteroidota bacterium
ATCGGAAATCATTTTTCGGAACAAGTATAAAAATTCAAACAATAGCAATTCTTTAAGCATCAAATGAAACGCTAATCATGTTTTTTATTATAACTTTACATTTAAAAATAGGATTACCATAATGATTAATAATATTATTCAAGCAAGCTCTATTTATAAAGCACATGATAAAACATCAAGTGTTACAGAAAATTCTGAAAAAACTTACAAAGCAGCTCTATAGCAGATGGAGTGAGAATAAGTAAAGCAGGTTTAAATGCCGCAGATAAGTGGCAACAAGTAGCGAATAATTATGATGTTACAAATATATCTCAGAATGAAACTGTCGATATGGTTACAGAATTACTTGATAATAGTTTAATTTCTTCTACCGATGGTTTATTTATATTAGCTCCTGCTAGTATGAATGTAGATCCTAATTCTAAGCGTAATATGTTATCGAACTTTCGTGATTCATTAGATTTTGGTAATGCCAATGGAGGTTCTGCAGAATACATAAAAAACATTGAAAGCGCCGTAGCAATATTAGATAAACTATTTTACTTATCACATAATTTCAAAGATGATTTATTAAGTTTTTACTCTGACCCTAATAGTTAACTATTAATTATCAGCTGGTGTTATATGTGGCCCATCCTATGTAATTTACTAATTGTTAGCCAATGTCAAATGTACTGCTGTAAAAACCATCAAGCACTTACTAACTAGTTAAAATTTGATGTATATAGAACGCACATAATGTTTACTTATTTAGTTATGATTTAATTTTTAATGCAATCAAACTGTCATCTCATTCGTATAAAGGTTAAGGCGCAAATAAGTGTGCCCAATTATATATAAACTTGAGGTTGATATGAAAGATAACAAACTGATACTTAAAAAAACTCTGGCCGGTGTAATGGCTATTAGTGCAACTTTAGCAGTAAGCAGTGTTCAAGCAGTACCTGACAGCCCTAAACAATGGGAAAAATGCGCAGGAATTGCAAAACAAGGTATGAATGATTGTGGGGCATTAGATGGTAAACATGGTTGTGCAGGTCAGGCCAAAATTGATAATGCTGATAATGAGTGGGTTTATGTGCCTGCGGGAAGTTGTACTAAAATTACTGGTGGTTATATCGCTGCTATAAAACCGGCAAAGTAGTATGAGCGGGCAGTCAGTCATTTTACCAAAGAGCAGTGTGGGTTTGGGGTTACGGTCAACACATATTGAACAAATCATCGAGCAGCAACCTGATGTTCCATGGTTTGAAATTTTACTCGATAATCATACTGCACAGGGTGGTTTAATACCTGACCAATTGGACGCTGTACGACGTTATTATCCATTAAGTTTTCATTGTGTTGGTTTGTCATTAGGTAGCACCGATACATTGAATAAGCCATATCTTGCAACACTAAAACGTATGATAGCTGAATATCAGCCTGCGCTGATTTCAGACCATTTGTGCTTTACACAACATGGTGAACATCATTTCAATGATTTATTACCTTTCCCCTATACTAATGAATCATTAAGGCATGTTTGTTACCGTATTGACGAAGTACAAAATATTCTGGGAAGAAAGATATTGATTGAAAATTTATCTATGTATTTACAGTTTGAAAAATCCGAAATGAATGAGGGACAATTCATATCAGAGCTAGTGAGCCGTACCGGTTGTGGCGTCTTATTGGATATTAATAATGCATATGTGAATGAATTTAATCATGGTTACAGTGCAAAAGAATTTATTGATACATTGCCTTTAGAACATGTTGAGGAAATTCATCTTGCAGGATTTGAAGATAAAAAAGATTATTTAATTGATGCACACAATAATAAAGTAAGTGACCCTGTATGGGATTTATTTGAATATTATTTACAGCACGGTTACAGTGCACCGGCATTGATAGAATGGGATAATGATATACCGACACTTGATATTTTACTAAGTGAAATTAAAACGGCAAAGACAATTATTGCTCGTAATATAAAAAACGTGGGATAATTCGTATCATGCTAATGAGCTTCAAACAACAAATAGATTGTTTTTCTTCTGCTTTAGTTAGCTCATCCCAAGAAACTAATGCTTTGTTTATAGAGAAAATCAAAAAGACATCTAAAATCTCACCACAGTTGGCTATTGATATCTATAAAAATAATACATGGAGCGCGAAACTCAATGCACTAAAAGCAATATACCCAGCATGTAAAAACATACTGGGTGATGATATATTTACTTCTCTAGCAAACGAATTTGTCAGTGCAGATATTCGAGGACAATCTAATTTAAATAACTATGGAACAGGTTTTGATCTATACCTGAGTAAAATACTGAGCAAAGGACGCTTATCCATTGAATATAGCTACTTGTCTGACTTGGCTAGTCTTGAGTTTTCAGTCCACACTGCTTACTATGCTGATAACGATTCAATATTTGATTTTGATTTATTTGAACATCGTATTCAAATAAAACTTCCAGTGTACTTGCAAGCTAGCCACTCATTGGCTTTGTTATCATTTCATGCACCCATCTATGATATATGGCTACATAACGTTAAAAATCATAGTTTAAATAGCTCCTACTCTAACAATATGGATATTCAGCCTTTAATAGATACTCAATACTTGATTGTTTATAGAGAAAAATATAAGCCGGTTGTGTTATTGATTAATTACTGCGAATACCAGATTATTAAAGCTTGTCTTAGTAATAAGTCATTACAGTCTATTATCTGTGACTATGATTGTGATATAGAAAAAATACTGCCAATATTAATTGATAAAAAATGGATTACGGATATTAAATGAAATGAATGATTCAATGATATTTGATAAGGATGTTATACAAAAATTGTTCCGCTATGCCTGTACTTTGTGTATAAATCAGGATGATGCGTATGATTTATTACAATATGCACTTGAAAAATTTCTACGTAACCAGTCTGACACGAAACAGATTACTGATGTAGTATATGTACGTACAATAATACGTAATCGTTTTATAGATGAGTATCGTCGACTGAAACGATTCCCAGAAGAAAGTTATGATGATGAAAGTACCGTTGCTATCGATGTGTCTTCGTTAGAAGACAATGTGTTAGCACAAATTGAACTAGAATCTGTATGGGAAATATTTGATCCTTTCGAAAGAGAAATATTATATTACTGGGCAATAGAGGAAATGACAGCTCAGGAAATATCTGATCAAATAAATGTACCTAGAGGAACAATCTTATCTCGAATTTATCGTCTTAGAAGAAAAATTGAAGCTACAAAAGATGAGTCAAAGGATTTATCTGGGGGTAGTAGAGTATGAAACATCTATTAAAGCAATCTGTACGAGACCATATTGAATCAAATTCATTAACTGAAAATCAGCTTAAAAATTTACAATTACTATCAACACAGGAAAAACCAAGAAAATATGCACGTAATTTAATTTATCCTATATCGATTGTGGCTGCATTTATTGCATTTGTATTAGCGTTTTTATTAACGCCACTTATGGTTGAGCAGGGTGATGTACGCGAGCTTGTTGCAATCGAAGTGGTGACTAATCACCTTAAGCTTAAACCATTGGAAATCAAAACTAACAGTATTCACGATATTAGAAATTATTTTACAAAGCTTGATTTTTTACCCATGAAGAGCCAGCTAGTTAGTAACGAAGGTCTTAAATTAATTGGTGGCCGTTACTGCTCATTACAGGGTATATCAGCAGCTCAGTTAAGAGTAAGAAAGTCAGAATCAAGTCCTATACAAACTTTGTATCAAACTGAGTACAGAAAAGATATATTTAAAAATATACCTGATCTGGAACAGGGAGATGTACCTGTCAGTATTTATGTGAAGGGAATTAAGGTAAAAATATGGACAGAAAAAGGATTGTTATTTGTACTAACAGATACAACTCACTGATGCATATTTTAATTAATTTGTGCACTAATGACCATCTTGTAATGGTGGTACTATTCAAACCAAATACATAAGGGAAGTAAATATGGGCGCATTATGCTTAGATTAAATCCTGAGGTGCTTAAATGTTTTTGATGATTTTTTTCGTTAGTAAACGCATAACAGATTATATTTTGGTGGGGTAATGACGCGCGTTAAATCCCCGCACTAACACATTGAATATTTATTATCACTGGATCGACAGACCTTGGAGAGCTGTTCACTACAGCACGATCACAAATCTGATATTCATCAAATCAAAAAAAATGCGGGTCACATCAAATCCGCTGGCAGTATTTCTGTTGGATCCGTTGACCAATCATAACCTTCGTCAAATCGTTTGATTAAGAAGTCGATAAACACTTTTACTTTCGGAGGAACAAAGCGCTGATAAGGGTGGACTGCATACAGTGACGTGGTCAAGCAAATTGGTACACCCAGTTAAGCAACTTTTTTCAAATCAGCTAATTCATTTTCATATTGGTTAGGGCTTTTATAATCCAAATAAGAATGAAGTCGCTGGCTGTTATAAAACATGGAAATATATTTCAATATATCCTGCTGCGCTTCATGACGAGTTTGGTAGTTTTGCCATTGCACACGCTCCTGCTTCAGGCTGCCAAAAAAGCTTTCTGCAACCGCATTATCCCAGCAGTTACCTTTACGACTCATGCTGCCTTTAAGTCATTCGCTTCCAGTAACTGTCTAAATTCCAGACTCGCATACTGTACGCCACGATCTGAATGATGGATTAAACCTGCAGCAGGGCGACGTTGCAATATGGCCATCTTTAATGCATCGCAGACCATTTTTGCTTTCATGCGCGAGCTTATACTCCAGCCAACAATTTTTCTGGAATATAAATCAATCACAACGGCCAAATACAACCAGCCTTCCTGTGTCCAGATATAAGTAATATCAGAAACATAGGCCTGATCTTTTTTATCCACATAAAATTCACGATTAAGTAAATTTTCATACACCGGATGCTGTGATTACTGTTAGTTGTATTCCTAAATTTCTTCTTGGTACGCACCTGTACGCCAGCTTCTCGCATCAATATGCGCGCCTTGTGGCGGCTCACAGGGTAACTTAATGCTCCTAGTGCTCGCTTCATGCGTCGACTACCATAGCTATCATTTGAGCTCTCGGCAATGCGCTTTACCCAGTCAATCATTTCCTTTTGTACTGGGTCTTCAGGTTTATCTGCCTGGCGCTTTTGATAGCTGTAATAACTGTTTCTATTGACGTCCAATACATCACACATCAGGTTAATTGGCCAGGTCTTCTTATGCTGTTTAATAAACGAATATTTTACTTCGTTTCTTTTGCAAAGAAGACCGTCGCTTTTTTTAAGATGT
>JASFZK010000189.1:0-3774 GCA_045267845.1 Bacteroidota bacterium
AAGTTATAATCAAAAATCATAACACCATTTCTTTCGCCAGCAGCATCACTAATCCATACATTATTATATCCATCATTTGCAGATATAATTCCAAGATAGGATGCAAAGTGAACATTATCAATAATTCCACCAGGGTTTGTTGGATTAGTATTTGAAATTGGCATTATTCCTGCGTAGAAATCATAATTACTTGAGCTTCCAGCATCTGCAATATTATCAACTGTTATATCTCCAACCATATTAACCGAAGGACCAGTTAGATGAACTAATTTAGCATTGGAACCATCAATTGTAGCACTTGAAAAAGTAATAGCAGATGTTCCTGTAAGTGAATATTCACCAGCACTTACTGAGGTAACATCAACTGTATAAAGCACTTCTAACTCAGTATCACTAATTGCATATGCCTTAGATATTGTTGGAGTAGCTGCGCCACCACCAAAAACAGATAAATCATCATAGTAAATAAATCCACCACCAGCATTATCATTATAGGATCTCACTTCGAACTTAAACCCATCAGCAGTTGCAGGTGCTACTAAAGTAACTGTCCACAATTGCCATGCAGGATCATCAGTAGAGTAAATAGATGAACGTAATTCAGCAGCATTATCACCCAAGGTTGATCCACCTGATGTCCAATAAGACCATATACGTGACCTAGCATCAACATCATTATCAAGGTAGTAATAGCTAATTGTATAACTCTGCCCAGCTACAATACCACCAACGAGTTGCTGTAAATCAGAAGTACCAGCTTGTTGTTTTGCTGAATAAGTACCACCATAAACAATAGTACTTTCTTGTGTTATGTTCTCAGCTTTATCATAATTAGATGGGGTTGTACTATTATCCCATGCTTCAAGGTCGCCATTTGTGACTTGCTCTTGTGCTGTGATAACATTTACAAAACCAAACATCATTAACAGTATAAAAGCTCCTGTCAATTGTAATTTTTTTCTCATAGTTTTAAAATTAGTAATTATTAATTGATTTATCTGTAAAATTAAAGTTCAGCCCTTTTAAATGTTCGATTTTAAGGAAAATAAATAATAATTTAATATTCTTAAAAACATCTATTTCAATAAAAAGGGGGCATCGAAATTAATAATAAAAATACTACTAGCCTCAATTTTTAGAAAATAACTTATTAACAGGTAACTAACAAAAATAATAAAGGCCGTGTAATAAAATTACACAGCCTTTATATTAAGTATTACTTGTGATGTTTACTTATCGTCAACCTCTTCAAAGTCAACATCAGTAACTTCATCGTCTCCTGAACCAGCATTTGGATTTTCGCCACCTGCTTCGCCTTCTGGAGCTGCTCCTGGCTGACCAGGTTGTCCTTGAGTATCTTTGTACATTTCTTCACTAGCACTTTGCCAGATAGTATTTAATTTACCCATTGCAGCATCAATTGCTGTTACATCCTGACTTTTATGTGCTGTTCTTAGCTCTTCAAGTGCACCTTCAATTTCAGCTTTTTTATCAGCAGGTACTTTATCACCATATTCTTTTAACTGTTTTTCAGTTTGAAATATTAATGCATCAGCAGAGTTAAGTTTATCAACTTTTTCACGTTCAGCTTTATCAGAATCAGCATTTGCTTCAGCTTCAGCTTTCATTTTCTTGATTTCATCATCAGATAATCCTGAGGAAGCTTCAATTCTAATACTTTGTGATTTACCAGTTGCTTTATCTTTTGCACTTACATTTAATATACCATTTGAATCGATGTCAAAAGACACTTCGATTTGTGGAACTCCACGTGGTGATGGTGGAATACCATCTAAGTGAAATTTACCAATACTCTTATTCTGGTTGGCCATAGGGCGCTCACCTTGAAGTACATGTATTTCTACAGATGGCTGATTATCAGCAGCAGTAGAGAATGTTTCTGATTTTTTAGTAGGAATGGTTGTGTTAGATTCAATTAACTTTGTCATAACTCCACCCATTGTTTCAATACCTAAAGTTAAAGGAGTT
Source organism: Bacteroidota bacterium (assembly GCA_045267845.1). Taxonomy (GTDB): domain Bacteria; phylum Bacteroidota; class Bacteroidia; order Bacteroidales; family F082. The sequence continues at coordinate 1,990 of JASFZK010000189.1, forward strand.
ACATCAAGTAACAACACATCTTTAACCTCGCCTGTAAGTACACCACCTTGAATAGCGGCACCAAGTGCAACAACCTCATCAGCATTAACACCTTTTGAAGGCTCTTTGCCAAAAATTTTCTTAACAATTTCTTGAATTGCAGGAATTCTTGTTGATCCACCAACTAAAATTACTTCATCAATATCTGCTGCGTTTAAGCCAGCATCTTTTAAAGCATCAGTACAAGGTTTAATTGTATCTTGAAATAACTTATCAGCTAACATTTCAAATTTAGCACGTGTAAGTTTTTTAACCAAGTGTTTTGGCACACCATCAACAGGCATAATATAAGGCAAGTTGATTTCAGTTTCGGTACTACTCGACAATTCAATCTTAGCTTTTTCAGCAGCTTCTTTTAAACGCTGAAGTGCCATTGGATCTTTTCTTAAATCTAATCCTTCATCTTTTTTAAATTCGTCGGCTAACCAATCAATAATTACATGATCAATGTCATCACCACCAAGGTGTGTATTACCATTAGTTGACTTAACTTCAAAAACTCCATCACCTAATTCAAGTATTGATATATCAAAAGTACCACCACCTAAATCAAACACAGCAATTTTCGAATCTTCTTTTTTCTTATCAAGTCCGTATGCCAATGCAGCAGCAGTAGGCTCATTAATAATTCTTTTTACAGTTAATCCTGCAATTTCACCAGCCTCTTTTGTAGCCTGACGTTCTGAATCATCAAAATAAGCAGGTACTGTAATAACAGCTTCAGTTACTGAATGTCCGAGGTAATCTTCAGCAGTTTTCTTCATTTTTTGAAGAACCATTGCAGATATTTCTTGTGGTGAATATAAACGATCTTCTATTTTAACTCGTGGAGTATCGTTGTCACCTTTAACTACCTTGTAGGTTACACGACCTATCTCTTTCGACATTTCACTAAATCTGTTTCCCATGAAACGTTTTATTGAATAAACAGTTTTTGTAGGATTAGTTATAGCTTGTCGTTTAGCAGGATCACCGACTTTACGCTCTCCGTTATCAGTAAATGCAACAATAGAAGGAGTTGTTCGACGTCCTTCACTATTCGGAATTACAACTGGCTCGTTGCCTTCCATTACAGCAACGCAAGAGTTAGTTGTTCCTAAGTCAATTCCAATTATTTTTCCCATAATATTATATGTTTTTTAATTTCTATTTTTTAATTCTAACATGGTCATGTCAATGATTATGCCAAATATAGATTTTGTAGGCAAAACAAATAGAAATGACAAAAAGGCAGGGAATTGTTAATGGTTAATGGCTAATAACTAATTAACAAACGAACTATTTTGTTTTATACTTAAAACCTAAATCATAATCTAAAACAAGTGTTCTTTCAGTTGTAACTGACAGCAGAATTGCCTTAACAGTTGTGTATCGTGATGCAAAAATGCCAGAGCCTCCACTTATATTTGAGTAAACGGGTACTTCATCAAGCATACTACCACCACCAGAATTAATATCTAAATATGTAGACAATACTTGTGATCCGCAAGCTATGTCAATATCCACATAATCAGCCCATCGTTCAACATTTGGAATGGATTCGAGTTCTGATTCAAGCAAACTGAAAAACTCAGTACCTTGATATGTTTCTTCAAGATCTTCACCTCCATCAGTTGTTTTTGAATCGACAACTCCAAGGAACCAATCCATATGTTTATGTAACGTATCATTGGAACCGGGAATAAGTTCAAGGTAATTAAACCTTAAAGATACCTCATAACGCTTTCCATATTTTGTAGAATTCCA
>JASFZK010000190.1:0-6226 GCA_045267845.1 Bacteroidota bacterium
TTTTGTCTCGATTTTAACTCTACATTAAGTGTTGTCATCGCTTGTTATTGTTGGCTTACAAAGATACATAAATTGGTGAAACTATGGTGAAACATTTTGTTAGTTTTGGTGCTTATTGCTTCTTTTTGTTGCTTACCCAAAAGTTATAAGATATTGATATACAGGTATTATATAGAAATTACCAGAAATAGCAGGCAGGTGATAGAGTCCTAGAGGAGGAGCTTACAATCAACCACTTATAAATATATTTTATAGGTGGTTTTTTATTTGCAAACATTTCGACAAACAAAGTTCTCTGGTACCTAATGGGTCAATAATCATATTTATTGTTAATATTTCTTAATTATTGCTTCGTTTATTTTTAGTAGTACCCATAACATTGTTTTTTTTCATATGTTTGCAGCCCTAAAAATGTATATTTTAACCACATTATTAAATAAGAAAAATGAAATCATTTAAAAAAGTAATCACATTAGTAACTCTTGTTGTATTAATTTCAAGTTTTGGGTTTGCACAATCAGGAGCTAAGTTTGGATATATTGATTCGAATGAAATACTAACATTAATGCCAGAAACAGATTCTCTACAAGTTGAGCTTAAAGCTTATGCTGATTATTTAGATGAGCAAATGTCATCGATGGCAATGGAGTATCAATCAAAAGTAACTCTATATCAAGATAATGTAGCTACAATGTCAGATCTAATCAGACAAACTAAAGAAAAAGAGATTACCGATTTACAAAACCGCATTCAAGCTTTTCAACAGTCAGCTGATCAAGATCTTGGAGCAAAACAAGCAGAACTTTTTAATCCATTAATCGAGAAAGTTAAGAATGCAATTACTGAAGTTGCCCGTGAAAATAATTACAATTATATTTTTGATGTGGGAACTGGCGCTCTTGTTTTTTACGAAACAGGTGATAATATCCTGCCTTTAGTGAGAACTAAATTGGGGATTAATTAATAGCCTAACCAAATATAATATATAAGCCCTGTTAGGAATTTCCTTTCAGGGTTTTTTTATTTTAGTAGTATTTACAAAACCTCAATTTACAGGCAAAAATAAAGTACAAAAATCATATCTTTGTACTTTACGAAAATCTGCTTAAGCAAACACTTTGTAAAGAAATAATACAATATTGAGCAAACTCATAAACATAGAAAAAGTTATTTTAGATAAGAGTCCTGTGCTAGGTAAATTTATCCCTAGCTTTATTATTAATTATCTAAAAAAGATTATTCATCAAGATGAGTTCAATGCCAATTTAGATAAACATGAAAAGCTTGTTGGAATCGATTTTATCTACGCTTCTCTGTCTGATATAAATGTAAATGTTGATATTATTGGTCTTGAAAACATACCAAAGAATGGACGTACTATTGTTGCCTCAAACCATCCGCTTGGTGGCCTTGATGGGTTAGCTCTAATGCTTGCTGTTGCAAAACGCAGAAAAGACATTATTTTTCCGGTTAATGATCTCTTGATGAATGTCAAAAATTTAGAGCCACTATTTATACCAATAAATAAGCACGGTAGTAATACCGATAATATTCAAATTATTAATGACACTTTCGCTTCCGAGAAAATTATTTGCTATTTTCCTTTCGGACTTGTTTCAAGAAAAAAGAAAGGTAAAATAATGGATTTGAATTGGAAAAGCACTTTTATATCTAAGGCTAAAAGATATAAACGTGATATTATCCCAACTCACATTGATGGTAAAAACTCAAATTTTTTCTACAATCTTTCAAACATTCGCAAGGCGTTGGGCATAAAAATTAATCTTGAGATGTTATTTCTGGTTGATGAAATGTACAAACAAAAAAACAGTACCTTAAAAATAACTTTTGGTAAACCAATTCCATATAGTACTTTTGATAAAAGACACTCAAATATTGAGTGGGCTGAATTAATGAGACAATTTACCTATAAACTTGGTGAAAATGGCAATGCTCAATTCATGTAAATTTGTAACTTATGAAAACTATAATTCCCCCATTGGATAAGCAGCTTCTGGTAGCTGAATTAAATAAAGATAGATTTCTTAGAAATACGAATAATGGAAATAACGAAATTTATCTAGTAACTAATAATGATTCACCAAATGTTGTACGTGAAATTGGAAGGCTACGTGAAGTAACTTTTCGTGATGCAGGTGGTGGTACTGGTAAAGAACTGGATATTGATTCGTATGACAAAGGTGAACATGCTTTTAAGCAATTAGTACTTTGGGATCCTCAGGAAGAAGAAATAATTGGAGGATACCGTTACATTCATTGTATGGATTTAGAGGTTAGTACTAATGGTGCCATTAAATCACCAACAGCTAAACTATTCAAATATTCAGAAAAATTTATTAAAGAATATTTTCCACATACTATTGAGCTTGGCCGCTCATTTGTTCAGCCATTATACCAACCTACTTTTAATTTAAGGCGTGGTATGTATGCCCTTGACAATCTTTGGGATGGTATTGGAGCTGTTATTGTTGATAACGCTAGTGTTAAGTATATGTTTGGTAAAGTTACGATGTATCCTGAATTTGACACTTTGGCTCGCGACATGATCTTGTTTTTCTTGCATAAGTATTTCCCTGATAATGACCGTCTTATTTACCCAGTTGATCCATTGCTAATAGGAACATCAGATAAAATTTTAAATAGCATTTTTGCTGGTTGTAACTATGAGGAAGACTATAAAACGCTTATTCAAAAGGTTCGAAAACTTGGAGAAAATGTTCCTCCATTGGTAAATGCTTATATGAACCTTTCGGCCACAATGAAAACATTTGGCACAGCTGTAAATCACAACTTTGGTGATGTTGAAGAAACTGGAATTCTTTTAACAGTTAAGGATATTTTTGCTGTTAAAAAGGATCGGCATCTTACATCATATCAAAAAACAAAATAGACACGGATGAAAATTAATTACGCAAATTTCACAATAAGTTCACCAGATGTAAATAAATGTCCGGAGCCTAATATACCCGAATATGCATTTATTGGAAGATCGAATGTGGGTAAATCATCATTAATTAACATGCTCACTGGCAGAAAAAAACTTGCCAAAATTTCTTCCACTCCTGGAAAAACAATGCTAATAAACCACTTTAAAATTAACGAGCAATGGTATTTAGTTGATTTACCCGGTTATGGATTTGCAAAACGTTCTAAATCAGAACGGCTGAAATGGGATAAAATGATAAAGAAATACATATTAAATCGCACTAATATGCTTACTTTATTTTTGCTCATTGATCTGAGAATTGAACCACAGCAAATTGATTTGGAGTTTATGGACTGGCTTGGAGTTTCGGAAATTCCATTTGTAATTACTTTTACAAAATCTGATAAGTTGAAGCTTATGCAGGCTGAAAACAACCTTACTAGATATAAAAAGAAACTTTTAGAAAACTGGGATGAGCTCCCTACAATTCTAATTACATCAGCTACAACTGCTAAAGGAAAGGATGAACTACTTAATTATATTGAAGAAACAAATAAGCTTTTTTAAACAAAAAAAGTTGCCCGAATTAATCCGAACAACTTTTTCCTTAACCAAATTACGGCCTATATATTAAACAACCAGCTTAAAAAGCAATTGTTTTTTAGTTACGATATCTTGCTCCTTTACATGAAAAATAATTTCACCATCCATGGGTGCAATAACCTTATTCAACATTTTCATTGCTTCCAAAGTTAGTATTAGGTCACCCTCCTTAACTCTTGCATTTTCTTTGACAAGAATTTCTGCAACGGTTCCAGGAATAAAAGCAAGAATCAAAGTTGGATCAGGATCTTGATACTTAATTCGTTTTTTAAACTTATCAGTAAGAAGGGTTTTATACTTTACACCATCAATGTCAATTGAACTAAATCGAATTTTTTTTTCTTCTTTTGCCATGACTTGTATGATTTAAAATGGTGGAATACCGTGTTTCTTAGCTGGGAGCTGAATCTTTTTGTCCTTTGAAATATCGAGTGCATGAATTAGCATATGACGAGTTTCGGCAGGTTCAATTACAGCATCAACATAACCGTAAGCAGCAGCAACGTAAGGATTTGCAAATTTTGATTTATACTCAGCAACTTTCTCTTTACGCATTGCATCAGGGTCAGTGGCAGACATAATTTCTTTTCTGAAAATAATGTTAGATGCTCCTTCTGGCCCCATAACTGCAATTTCGGCAGTTGGCCATGCAAATACAAAGTCAGCCCTTAAATGGTGCGAACACATTGCAATATAACCTCCACCATAAGCTTTACGTGTTATTAGCGTAATCTTCGGAACAGTAGCTTCAGAATAAGCGTATAATAATTTTGCGCCATGACGAATTACACCTGCATGCTCCTGATCAACGCCAGGTAAGTATCCTGGTAAATCAACGAGTGTTACCAAAGGAATGTTAAACGCATCGCAATAACGTATAAAACGTGCTGCTTTATCAGATGAATCAACATCCAGTACACCAGCCAGATAAAGAGGTTGGTTTGCAACAATCCCAACGGTTTCGCCATTTATTCTTGAAAATCCAATAACAATATTCTTGGCAAATAACTCTTGTATTTCAAAGAAATCAGAGTCATCAGCAACAGATTTAATCAAATCTCTAACATCATATGGTTGTTTTGGATCTGATGGCATTATATTGTCAATTTTAAAACGCCTTGTTTTTGGCGATTTTTTTGGAAACTTCTTAGCTTTATTAATATTATTCCAAGGAATATAACTTGCAAGCTGCTTTATCTGATCAAAGCACTCTTGCTCACTCTCAGCATAGAAATGTGCATTTCCTGTTTGTTCACAATGCACTCTGGCACCGCCCAAAGCCTCCATGGATATTTCTTCACCAAGTACCGATTTAATTACTTCAGGTCCTGTGATGAACATTTTGGTAATTTTTTCAACAGTAAAGACAAAATCTGTCAAAGCTGGTGAATATACAGCACCACCTGCACATGGCCCTAGGATTACTGATATTTGAGGAATTACTCCCGAAGCTAATGTATTACGGAAAAATATTTCGCCATAACCTGCAAGTGAGTTTACACCCTCTTGAATACGAGCTCCACCAGAGTCATTAATACCAATTAACGGAACTTTTAGCTTTAAAGCATGATCCATTATTTTGGTGATTTTTTTGGCATGCATCCAGCCAAGCGAGCCACCAGCTACAGTAAAATCCTGCGCATAAATACAAACAGGATTACCACTAATTGTACCTGTACCAGTAATTACACCATCACCGGGCAAGTATTTTTTATCCATATTAAAATCCTTCGCAGCATGCTCCACAAATAAGTCATATTCGTGAAAGGATTTAGGATCGAGAAGTGCTATTATTCTTTCGCGTGCGGTTAATTTACCAATGGCTTTTTGCTTCTCAATGGCTTTATCACCACCGCCTTTTAAAGCCGTACGCATTCGTGCTCTTAAATCTTTTGATTTTTCTTTGATGCCCATCTTTATATCGTTTTGGGTTAACAAAAAAGAGATAAGTTCTCCATTTTAGCCTTTTTCCTAAACCTAAAATACTTATCTCATTAATCTGCAAAAGTATATCAAAATAGCAATAATGCAAGTTATTTTCTTTTAAAAGAAGTTTGATTACATTTGTAACGATGTAAATTACTATTTACTAATTTACTTTATCAACCTGCAAATATCATATATAAGACTGTATATCAATCTTTTTACGCTATCACATCACATCATTTACTTTTAAAGTATAACCATGAACATTGAAGATATTAGATTGTTTTGCCTCAGTAAAAAAAGTGTAACTGAGGGTTTTCCTTTTGATAATACAACATTAGTTTTTAAAGTAGCTGGTAAAATGTTTGCCCTACTTAACTTACGTGATAATCAAAGTATTAATTTAAAATGTGATCCCGACAAAGCAATTGAACTGCGCGAGCATTATTCGGCTGTATTGCCTGGTTACCACATGAATAAGAAACTTTGGAACACAGTTATGTTGGATGATAGCATTCCCGACAGTTTACTATCGGGATGGATAACAGACTCATACAATTTAATAGTTGAAAAAATGCCTAAGAAACTCAGAGATGAATTAAACCATGATTCATTGTAACCCTACATTGATATCTTTAAATACAAAGTAGGTGTAAATGGGATTGCCCCGGCCAGAATATTAATCTCGCTCGTTTGGTTTGCAGGTATTTTTTCAAAACTTGAGTATTTTACATTTTTACTATTTAGTAC
>JASFZK010000191.1:0-3649 GCA_045267845.1 Bacteroidota bacterium
TTGTTTCCTTACAATTCTCTAAAATCAATAACAAAATAAGCGTGTAGAAGGCTTATCGGTTCCTTGTTTGGACGAGGGTTCGAATCCCTCCAGCTCCACAATAAAAAAGTGTAACACGTAGTGTTTGGCAATGAGTAAAAATATAAATCAAGCGAGCTTGATTTATATTTTTACAAGTTGACAAGCGAGCGCAGCGAGTATGGTTTTTTAGTGTGTTATCACACCCAAAAACGGGATCAATGAAATTAATCCCTCCAGCTCCACTTTTCACAAATTCATTTTAAAGCAAACCACCGTAAAACACTGTTTTTAAGGTGGTTTTGTTTTTTAAGACAAACTTAATGACGAAATAAAAGGCAATAAAACGGTGCCTTACAATACAGAAACAGATTAAAACTAATAGTAACTTAAAATTAGAAAGAGACAATATAATATTCTCTTAACTTAATGACATTAAACGCACAAGCCGAGTATGTTTCATCTTTTATGCAATAAAATCCATTCAATTTAAAACGGCGAACACTCAATTGGACTATTAGATCGTTTTACACTAGGTGCCATAAAGTTACTACTCTTACTCTTGCCGATTAATCCTATATCATCAAACTCAAAGATTAAACTTATCTCGTGTGATGGTCCGGTGAAGTTATGCGAAGCATTGATGTTCATCTCGTAAGAGTACATTATCTTCATCCTCGAGTCTTCGTTGAATGGAATGTTCAGGCCTGCCATTACCGTGAAGTTGGAGAACTCATCGTATTCCAAAGTCTGGTTCTTGTACCATAAGCCTATGTAAACTTGTCGCATGTAGATATTCATTCCTAAGGTGTACAACATCATACTGGCCTGGTGCTCTATCATTAAACCCGGGTTTAACTTAAAGCCTTGCAGCTTGGAGTAATATCCGTAGTCTTCTCTAATGGTAATTATAAAGTCTACATTGTATACGTACTTCCGTGGAAGCTTTGCATCTACCTCAAAAAAGCTTTGGTTAGGCGTAGTTATATGATGCACTGCTGCGCCAATATTTCCTTCCAAATCATTACCCTGAAACTGGAATACTCCTCCAAAGGCAAAGTCTGGAAAGACTACCTTGTCGCAGGCGGCTCCTGTAAAGGAGGTTTCGTAAATGTTACCCCATCTTGGGTCCAACTGATCCCCCAATACCAAGTTATCCCAGTTTAATTGCTGCGTTACCACCGAGGCCAAAGCTCCCATCTGAAATATTGTATTCTTACTTATGGGTATACGTACCGAAGGCATAAAGCCAATGGTGCTGGTCTTTAATACTCCCATACCGGCTACACTCTGATTGGCTATGATGCCTATTCCGCCTGCTCCAGGTAAACTGCGCTCGGCTATGTCTGCACTAAAGCTATAAGTGTGATAATCGCCTGCTAAGCCTGTCCACTGTCGGCGATAGTTTAACCTTGTTTTTAACCCCATGGTTAATCCTACATATGCCGGATTATAATAGGTGGGATTGTTATAGTACTGTGCATAGTCTAGATCCTGGGATTTGACTTCTTCGTTGGGAATCATTATGAGTATGGATATTGCAAGGAGTAACAGGGTCTTCATCATTGTCATGGTTATCATGTTCTAATCATTATCGAGGTTCTCATAGTTATTGTAGAATCTAAGCACGCGTTACGCTTTGCGAAACTAGAGCTAGCCGTGGCTTCACACCATAAAGAGATTCTATTACTCAAGTCGCTAATTACTTTGTTTGGATAATTAGTATTTTTTTGATGTATTTGATTAAATAAATATTACAGTCCCTATAAAAAAACCATTTTTAATTAGTCGACAAGTTCCATTTTAATCATCATATCTTCTTTACCCTTTTTATATACTTCAACAATTAAAACATCATCCATCGCCTCAAGTATTCTGGTTGTTTCAAACTGATAAGTTTTAACATCATTAACTTCGAGTGAATTATAAAGCACATGCTTAGAGTAATTGCCAGTAGCATCGTCAATTTTATATGCTGTTAGATAGCCACCTTTACCATCAACATGTTTTGCAGGAACTTCATCAATGCCAATATCAGCATTCTTAACATTATCTAAGAAAAGAATATAGTGCGAATTATTTCCTTCAAAATAGGCTATCCCCATTCCTCTTCTTCCTTTTACACCATACTGGCTTTTTGGTAATTTCTTCATCCACTGAACTTCTCCTTCAGCATTTAACTTTGTTGCTACTAAATCTTGGTAGTAAAACTCATAAGTCATTGAGTGGCTTTTAACATTATATGTTTTTATACAGAAATACTGCTCCCCAAGAATAAAAATACTGCCGTCTGGATTAACAGTAAACTGTCTAAGGACAACATCTCTTATGCCTGCTTCTCCAGCTTCCTCTCTTTTATCATTTTTTTTCTTTTTCCTTCCCGACTCATACTTATTGATCAGTTTTATGGGAAATTCAACATTCTTTTTTGAAAGAATTTCGCCCTGTTTAGAAAGTTCAAAATATCTAATTCCATTTGTGTTAAAACTTAAATTAGCAAGACCACCATTCCAAAAATCAAAATCCCAACCATTTGCATAATATCCTAAAAAGCCAATGTTACCATCTTTGTTTTCTTTCATGTACAAATCCTTAAACATGAAATTACCACTCTTTATATTGTTCACAGTAAGTTTCCCATCTTCAGGTATTGTAATTAATCGAAAATCACCTTTATCTCTATGTAATGACATCATATATACTGTTCCATCTGCTCCAATGGTATATGCCAAATTATTCATATCACCCTCAGCATATGGCATCTTAACTTCTTTTCCCCAAATCAATTTAAATGATGAATCGAATATAAAAAAGCCCAATAAATCATGATTTTTATCATCGTTCTTTTTTAGTGGTTTTCTTCGATAATTAATCATTATTTTTGAGCTATCAAATGAACTATACACTTTAAATGGTGGACCTGCTTTTAAACCCCAGACTCCAGCACCTTCTATAGCAGGGCCATTTGCAACTTCACCATCCGTAGTAAAAAGTATTCTTTCATCACCCAAAGTACAGTCTTTAGTAAGAAACTCTCTTACATAAACCAATTTTTTTTTTGCTTTTTTATTGAATGAATCGTACAAATAGTAAAACTTATCACCTATTTGCAAAACATCAATAGCTTTATTGTATGGATGAGTGTCCTTATATTCATTTCGAGCCACTTCTTTCATACTTTGTATATCGAATTTCTGAGTAATAACCTCATCATCATTTGTCTTAATGGAATATACAAATCCTTTATTGTCTGAAAAATATTGTTTAGACTTTGCATCCACCACATCATATGGCTCCATTGTAGAAATCTTAAAATCTTTTGATAAGTTTGGTTGGGCTGTTATAAATAACGCAACCATTATTAAGCTTATAAGCATGTTTAATCGTAACATAATTGGTTTTTAATGAGTTAATAATTTTTTTCGAAAAAATATAATTAAGTATTACTTAATAAAATATTTACTGACTAATATTCTAGCGTATTAGTGTAACTGTTCCATTTGTCTCTGTATTGCCATCGCCATTGTTAGTACCCTCCCAATAGGTGCCATCTTCAAATACCGCACTGATGCGCCATATGAAACTACCTGTGGGCATGGGCTCTTCTTCGTACATGCCATCCCAGCCTTCT
>JASFZK010000192.1:0-5400 GCA_045267845.1 Bacteroidota bacterium
CTTGACTATAAATATCTTAAATAGAGCAAAAAGTATAGTTGTCAGATGAACAACAGAAGAAGTTACTTAGCTTTTATAAACCCCTAATAATTCAACAAAACGGCTATCATCTAGAATATTTGGTATTAACTCCAGCAATTCACGGTGCTGTTCATAATTTAGTTTTAAGGCTGTTTCAATATAAAAATAAGCTTGCTGTATTTTACCTGTAACATGTAGATAACCAGCTAGTCGATACCATAGTAAAGCACTCTCCTTATTACTATTTAGGGCGTCTTCAATAATTGCAATTGCCTGATCACTGTCATCATTTGAATATGCACATGATGAGTAATTAATCCATGCTTCAACATTATTTTTATCTTCTTTTGTAATCCCGGAAAACAGCTCGGCTGCTTCATCATAATCACCATTTTTAAGTTGGATAGCTCCTAACTCAAATTGAAAATCAGTGTTTAATGGAAGTATTTCAATTGCCTTTTTAAAATAGTTTACTGCAATAGCTATACTATCTTGTGCCGAGAAAAGCCTTCCTAATCCAGCCCATCCATCTGCTAATTGATCATCAATTTCAAGTGCCTTAGTAAAATGATGCATTGCATTTTTTATATCGTTCATATTTTCATATGATTCACCAATATAATAATGAGTGATTGCTTCGGGAGTTTCGTAATCAAAAGTTTTTTTGTAGTATTCTATTGACTCTTGGTACTTATTTAAACCCGAGAGAGAATTTGCAATATTAAAGTATGCCGACGAAAACTCATCATCAATGGCGAGTGTAAATTCGTATGCTTCAATAGCTTTTTCGTACAGTTCTAGTTGGTTATAAAAAATACCAAGATTAAACCATGCTACTTTTGAATATGGATTCGTATCTAGAAACTCAGTAAAAAAACCTATAGCATCTTCCTCACGGTTTGTTATATCAAAGAAAAAGGCAATTTCATGTACAATATTCTCCGAATCAGGTTTTAAGTTTAAAGCATTCTTTAAGTTGATAATTGCATTGGGATAATCGTTTAAGTTCTCATATTCAAATGCGATTATTGAGTAAATATCTTCAGGTGTTTCAGAGTATGGAATAGCCTTTTTGTACTGTTCAACTGCAAGTTCGTGCTTGCCCATCATACTATAAGTTTCACCTCTGGAAATATATATTTCGTCGTTGGCAGGTTCAATTAGCTCAATATGATTCAGTTGTTCTAAAGCTTCGTAGTAATTGCCATTTAAAGATGCTAGTTTAGCGTTTCGAATGCTAAATCCGGTATATGATGGATGCTGCTGCATGGCAGATTCAATGGCAATATTTGCCTTGTCAAGAATCATGAAATCTAAGAAATAATCAATAATGGCTTCAAATTCAGATACATCAAAAAAATACTGGAGCTCGTTAAGAAGCATTTTTTCAAATCTTTTAACAAGCTCGGTAATATTAGTGTCATCAATCCATTCGCTTTCTTTGCTCATAGTTTGGTTTAGTTTTCTTCACGAAAGTAGATAAAATAGTTAGTGTTGATAGTGTATGGTTATTTAGTTATTAACTTTTATTTCACAATAGAAAATAATCTTTTCCATCGTATTTTCCCATCTAGTAGTGATTTGTTTTGATCAAGGGATAGCCAAATAAATTCAGCACGTCCAACTATATGATCTTCTGGAACAAAGCCCCAATAGCGTGAATCGGCAGAATTATGCCTGTTATCACCCATCATCCAAAAATAATTAAACTTGGGAGTATAGGTTGTTGTTTCTTCACCATCAATAAAAATCTTCCCATCCTTAACCTTAAGGCTGTTATGCTCATAATTCTTAATAAGACGTTCGTAGATTGGTAGGTTTTTCAAAGTAAGATTTATTGGTACACCTGCTTGTGGGATATATAGTGGGCCGAAATTATCACGATTCCATTTGTAGGCAGAGTCGTTTGGGAAAATCTCTGGTTTCCACAAGCCAGGCTCATCATCAAATACTTCAATACTTTTAACAATAGATAATTTTTCAAGTTCTGCTTTTGCCTCTTTAGTTAGTACAAAAACAAATTGACCAGGTTTGTTGCCTCTAAAAGTTTCTGTAATATCAAGTCTATCCAACACTTTAGGATTAATACTACTTCCGCTTGTCGTTACCAAATATTGGTATTGCAGTTTTTCAGGATTAACAGCCTCAATGCCATTAAGGTATACCTGACGGTTTACAATGCTAAGAGTATCACCAGGTAATCCTATGCATCTTTTTACGTAGTTCTCACGTTTATCAACGGGTCTAACAACTATATCGCCAAAGTTTCTTTTGTCGGTCCAAACTCTCTCTCTCCCATATTCTTTTATCAGGCTATAGTAGCTTACGTTACTTTGAAATCTTGTGGAAACAGTATCGCCTGCAGGGTAATTAAAAACTACTGCATCGTTATGAGCTACATCTTTAATACCTGCAAATCGGTAAAATGGAAATTTAATCCACTCAACATATGACTTAACATCTTTTGTGCCCGGTAAGGTATGGTGTACAAAAGGAAATGACAATGGAGTGTTTGGAATTTTTGGACCGTAAGTAATCTTGCTTACAAATAGATAATCTCCAACTAAAAGAGATTTTTCCATTGAGGAAGTAGGAATTGTGTAGGCTTCGAGTAAGAATGTACGGATAATAGTTGCAGCAACAACTGCAAATATTATGGCATCAACCCATTCACGTGTAAATGATTTTTTAATAGCTGCTCTATCTGATGGATCAATGTAAACTTCTTCATCTTTAAACCCTAAATACGGTAGGTAAACAAATGGTATAACAACACTTAAAAACTGTTGCCCTAATGAGAATTTATTGAAACATTTTACTAATTCAACTAACATGAGCATGTAAATAAATACATTTAAAAATGGGAAGAAAAGTAGTATCATCCACCACTTTGGTTTCTTAATAATTAATAAAAATACATATAGGTTATAGTATGGAATTAGTGTTTCCCAACCCTTACGTCCTGCTTTTTCAAATAGTTTCCAGGCAAAAATTGTGGGAACTGTGAACAACAATGGAAGTAAAAATATTAATTCGAGCATGATAATTATTTTAGTGATAACATGATTGCAAGATACTGGCAGTTAGCGTGCAAAGAAGTTAATTATTCTTAATAATTTGAGGGCGCAAAAGTATGAAAAATAGGCTTATAAAAATAAGTTTGCTTTGATTTGTCTGAAATATATAAAGGAAAGATTTATATTAAGATAACCTGTTGGTTATTTCTTATACAATATACTTTTTTCACTTCCTGCCAACTTAAAAAGTATTCCGTTTTTTTCGGCGTAATCTTCAAAATAACTTAGGTTATAGAAAAGTTTTTGCTGAACAATGGCTCTGCATGGATCATCATCAGTTAGTTGTAGTCGTAAGGTGGTTTTTGGAGGCATTGACTCTTTAATTCTATCTGTATAGTAAAGTATAAAATCAGAATTACCGCATCCTCCGCTATAGCTAACCCATATATTCAAGCAATTATCCACAATGAATATGGTGTCAATTGAATAATAGTCTGTTGCAATTTTGTCAACAGGCATGCTATTATACGTCATTGACTCACAAATATCTGCTGAAGTATCTGCTTGCTTTTCAATCTTTTTAGAAACATTACATGAACTTAAGAAAATAATTAATGTTGCAATAACTATTAAATACCTCATAACATTTGATTAAGTAAGTCGTTCATATTAAACACTCCTTTTTTTCCAACAATAAATTCTGCTGCAAGTACAGCCCCATGCGCAAAACCACTTCTGTTTTTAGCTTCGTGAGTTAAACTCAGCAAATCTTCATTAGACTCGTAAACTACTTCATGTGATCCTGTTACTTCACCTTCACGAAAGGAAAAAATCGGCAGACTAGTATTGCTGATTTGTTTGTTTAAAGACCAGCTATCAAGATTCTTATATTTATCAATAATACCTTCAGCTATGGCAATTGCAGTTCCGCTTGGTTCATCAATTTTGTGTATATGATGTGTTTCGTTTATTTGAACGCTATAATTATTAAACCCATACATGAGTTTTGCCAGGTAACTATTAGCTTTAAAAAATAAATTAACACCAATACTAAAATTTGGTGCATAAAAAAAAGAGCCTTTGTGTTTATTACATTGCTCAACCATAAAATCAAAATTATCGTACCAACCTGTGGTACCTGTAACGATTGGTAAACCTAGCTCAAAACACCGAATGAAATTGTTAGTTGCTTCGTTAGGTAAGCTAAAATCAATTACCACTGCCTTTGAGTAATTTATGGATGCTAGTAATCTCCAATCGTTTGTTTTGTCGATGGTTGCGATGATATTATGGTTTCTGTTAAGGCAAATTTTCCCCACCTCTTTTCCCATTCGTCCATAACCTGATATGATAATATCCATAAAAAATTTATTATTAGTTGTGAGTTTTAAAAACTAACAGTTATTTTTAAACCATTGTGACTAAGATTGTTACCAGGAGCAACTAATTGATTTTGAATTGGTAACCTCTGAATTGTTGGTTCAACTCGAACTGATAAATTTTCATTGACTTCCCAATTATAAAGATGTGCATCAACTACGGCATCAAGTATCTGAAGCCCATACCAAGCTCCCAATAAGATAAATGAAAGCTCCATATTGCGGCGATAGTAATCGCGAGCTGATTTAAGCTGATCAGCATCATATTTAATTGCTAATTCATTTTCGCAACCTTCAGGATCGTTTAGAACACATACATAGGCATCGTTAAACTTAAGATATTCGGACCTATTAGTTATTGCGAAATATCCTAGTACTCCAAAACCAGCATAAACTATTGGTAGTTTCCAATATTTCTTATTGTATATTTGCCCTGCACCTGGTATAAGGGCAAGGTATGTTGCTTTTTTTGGTGAATGCACAACAACGCTTGCTGTATCACTTTGTGCAAAAATTGCAACTGTGAAAAAAAGCAGAATTGTAAATACTATTATGCGCAACAGCACTATATTAATCAGATGTTTCAAATTACTTGGTTGTACTTAGTCCTTAATCAATGAGATAATATTATCCAAATCCTCATCATTTTTAAAGCTTATAACGATGGTTCCGATACCATTATTGTTTCGTTTTAGGTTTACTTTTGTTCCTAATTTACTACTTAATTGTGCCGGAACATCAATAAATCTTTCGGGAATAACTATTGATTGTACTTTCTTTTTAACAGAATTATCAGATGTGGCACTTCTTACAACATCTTCTGTTTGCCTAACATTTAAACCTTTATCAATAATTAATTTGAGATATTTTTCCTGGCTTTTAATATTTGGAAGAGCAACTAAAGCACGAGCATGCCCCATGGTTATAATTCCATCGCGTAAAGCAACTTGTACACTTGGTGGCAGTTTAAGTAATCTTAAAAA
>JASFZK010000193.1:0-8987 GCA_045267845.1 Bacteroidota bacterium
CTATATCTTATTCTTATGACAGATTATCCTGAGAGTATTTACGCAGGTAAAGCAAGAAAAAATTACAGGATACTTGTTGAAGAATAAGAAGTGGGAATCTGGGTTCTGGGTTTTGAGTTCATAAAAACTAAATAAATGGTACGACCAAAAAAACATTTAGGCCAACATTTTTTAACCGACAATAACATTGCTCAGGCAATTGTTGATTGTTTAGATTCTGACTATGCAAATGTTTGCGAAGTAGGTCCTGGAACAGGAGTGCTTACTACTCCCCTACTAAAAAAAGATTTCATAAAAGAACTTAAACTTGTTGAAATCGATAATGAATCAATTGAGTATTTAGAATCCAACTTTGAGGATACCAGACTTAGTATAATTGAGGCTGATTTTTTAAAAATGAATATCGATGATATTTTCACAACACCTTTTGCTCTTATTGGTAATTTCCCATATAATATTTCAAGTCAGATATTTTTTAAAGTACTTGAGAATCGAAATAGAATTCCTTTAGTTGTGTGTATGTTACAAAAGGAAGTAGCAGAACGTATTGCTGCACCACATGGTAATAGAACTTATGGTATATTAAGTGTATTGTTACAAAGCTGGTTTGACATCGAATATTGCTTTACAGTAAATGAAAATGTTTTTAGACCTCCTCCAAGAGTTAAATCGGCTGTAATTAAATTTACAAGAAACGAAACACAAGAACTTGATTGTGATGAGAAATTATTTTTCACAACGGTAAAAACAGCATTTAATCACCGACGTAAAACATTACGAAATGCATTACGCCCCCTACTACCAGATATACAACAAAGTGATCATAAGTTTTTTTCATTAAGAGCTGAACAGTTATCACCAGCACAATTTGTTGAACTTACCCAAGTAGTTGCAAAAATGAGAAAGTAGTGAAACTATGCTAAAAACAAAAGCCAGAAGTTGAATTTCAACTTCTGGCTTTATTTTAAATATGTGATTTAAGTTAATTCTTTAATTTCGACTCATCTCTATAACCAGAATTATCTTTATACCAATCCTGATATTGAGTTCCTCCTGATTCTGCCCAAGCAGCAAATTTTAAATATCCTTGATTAATAGCATATCTTTCAAGGGGTACTTTATAATCATGATTTATATTTATTCCCCAAGGTAGGTTTGTTAATGTTTTATAATATCTACCAGCAACAGGAATACTATTATCATCACCAGTACCGTAATATGAAGTATTTACTAAGTTTGTTGGAATATAATTTGGCATATGAACCTCTCTACCTCTATCTCCATCAATAAAAATAAATGGATTAAATGGCGGTGCACTAATAACAGCAGGGTCAGTTGGGCTTACCAATTCAATTAGGATATCTAATGTTTGATATGCATCAGCATTTGCATCGTCAGTAACAATAATAACAGGTAAATTCTGTCCTGTTTCTAATCCTTTGCCATCTACCGTAATTAATCCTGTTGTGTGGTGATATCCAGTTACATTGGCTATTAAATCAGCGCTAAAAGGAAGCTGTACACCAAATCCGTTATGATAAGAAGCACCAATATGCTTTATTTTATACTTTGCTCTAACCTCAACAATATCATCATCAGCATTAGCAACTATTGTAAAATGATAGTTAACTACTAAATCGTTAAAGTCATAATCACCTTGGTCTGGCCAGTTATCTTCAAATGCATGGGCACCTACACCGTAAATACTAGGCGTATATGTATTATATGCCTTGCCAGCGTCATTGGGATATTCATCATAAAAATCAATAATACCATCACCATCGGTATCAGTATCGTCAATTGTAGTTTCATCTAACGGAAGAGTTGTAAGGTCATGTATACCTCTTTGATACGGATCAAACCTATATTCCCATCCACCGGTCTCTTTATCCATTACAAAAAGCCTTGCCGGAGCACCATTAGTAGCTAACCATAATTCACCATTGGAATCAAATGTGGTTGAAGTAGGAGCATAAGGTAGGGTTTCGGCACTTATTCGAGTTGCAGTATATCTACTACCATTAATATTATCATTAAGCCGGTATAAACCACCATGGGTAGTCATATAAGTAACTTCATCAGGTCCAACAATAATATCACCACCATAATTAATTTCAAGTCCATCAATATACCTAACAGTCATACGGCGACCAGTTGTTGGATCAATACCTAAAACCCAGTTACTATTAGAATAAAGTAATCGACCAGTTTGGTAATCATAATCCAATCGTGGACCATAATACCCAATATTTCTTATACGCTTAAATGTCCCTTCGTCTAGATCATAACTATAAAGTGGATATGGACGGTTGGCACTCACAGTGTATAATATTCTGTTTACCTTATCAACAGCGCAGGTGAAACTAGGTATTGGCATTATTTCAATAACTACTAATTCGCCAGTAACAGGATTAATTGTAAATAATTCTTTTGCACCATTAACACCATATAACACATCTACAGGATCATCAGCAGTGGTTTTATATCCTTGCGACTGAAAGACTGCTTTTTTACCAGCTACATCAATAATTTCACTAGAATAAACACCCATGGTGTTTTTAATAACATATAGCTTCTCAACATACAAGGGAAGGCTTAATATGAGCGTAAAAAGTCCAGTTTCTGAAACTTTAGATGCAATTAAATCATTTATACCATCAGGCAATTCAATAACTTCATCATCTAACACTTCTCCTTCATCAGTGATATCATTAGAAATTGAATCGGGTGTAACTTGTTCACTATAAATATAAACATCATATTTTGCTGTATCCCCAGCTTTTAAATTATCTTGAAATACAAGTTCAATTATTTGGTTTGTTTCAAAATTAAAATCCTCGGGAATAATTAAATCCTCCATGGCTTTTTCACCAGGTGGTGTTGGGTCTGGATCATCAGTAATTTTTTTATTACAAGAAGGACTTACCCCAATTGCAGCAATAAGTATCAGAGCCGAAACAGCTTTAATTAAGTAGTTGTTTTTCATGTCTATAGATTTAAATTAGTATTTTTTGGGTAAAAGGTTGCTACAAATATACAAAATAAAATGCTTTTTCGCAACAATTATCGTTAATATATTTTATCACAAACAATTGCGCAATATCCTTGCCATTATTTGGTATGCACTGAATTATAACCCCTTAAGAATCAGTCTTCATCAATATTGGCAATTATTTAATCCCATCAATAGAAAATTATCCCTAAACTGGAAAACAAACTAGATATACAACATGATATTAATCATATGTAATATTTTTAAATATATTTGTTGCATGAATAAACAGTTTAGCTTAATTTTTAAACCAGAAACTCATCGGATTCTATACATATTATTACTAATTACCACCCCATTTTTATTGCTGCAAAACTACATGCAATCACTTATTGGTGAGCTATCAAATCTTACATATAACCTGCTAGGATTCAATATTCCTGTTACGGTTACAATAGGTGTAATAGGTATAATTACCATTCTTTATTTTACCTATAAGAAGCTAAATAAATTACGAATTATTAGTTGGTTAGTCATAATTATATTATTTTGGATAGGTCAGAAATCAACTGATTATTATTTCAACCACAAATTTTACGAACTTCAGTACAACTGGCATTATTTTGCATATTCAATATTTGCCTATCTTAATTATAGAGTTTTAATAAAGAAAAAAGTTTCTCCTCAGAAAATCGTATTTCTTACATTTATTTATACCCTTGCAATATCAACATTTGATGAAGCTGTTCAAATTCCACTTTCAAACAGGATATTCGACATTGGTGATATATCGAAAGACTTATGGGGATCAATGATTGGACAATTTTTCATATTATTCATTCTAGAAAATGGAAAAATTAATAATAATGGCTGGAAAATCAGACATAAAAAAATAAAGGACTATTTCAACAGCCCACTTTCATTACTAATTATCGAGTTTATTTTTGCATATATATTTATTGTTTTTTCATCGTTGTTAACATCTACTGAATACACAATTAATACTATATTTATTTCGATACTAACAACTGCTGCAATATTTACAGTTATACACTTATCACAAAATAAAATATGGAAAATTGTATTTATAGTACTTTTTGCAGGAATACTAATAACTCAAGGATTCTATTTAAATAAATATTCGAGCGAAAACATTATCTATTACAAAAACAAACTGCTTATCTACAAAGGCATTCCCATTTATTTTTTTGATGTTTTGATGTATCCAGATGGAAGTTTTAGATTAATTGATAAAAAAAAGGTTTTTAATGGGAGAGATAAACAAACTATACTCAACATCTGTGAAAACATTGTAATAATTAGTAGTGGAACTGATGGTAGTGGTGGAAAAGGATTTCCTGAAAATAGCCAAACACAATTTATATTTGGTAGAGAAACTAAACAAGGGGTACAAGTAATCATACTAGAGAATAATGAAGCTTGTAACAAATTTAATGAGCTTAGATCCGACGAGAAAAATCCTACTTTAATTTTTCACAATAATTAATCTATGCACAATAATAATGGAACAAAGAACAAATAAAATAATATCCTATTCAATATTGTCAATATGGGGGTTAATTATAGTTTTCGGCATTATTACGGTATTAAGTCCAGACTGGTTATCAAATCTATCAAACCCTGGGAAAAATGTTGAAGCAATAAGCATGAAAAATCATGGTGATAATTTCCTGAAATCAAAAAAATACAATCTTGCCATTACTCAGTACACAAAGGCATTAAAAATAGTACCGGAATTAAAAAGTGCTATTGCAAATATGGCAATTGCATATCAAAAAACCGGGGATTTTAATAAAGCCATCATAACATTCAAGCATCTACTTACATTAAACCCTGAGTATCCTGGTGTTATATATTACAATCTTGGGGAGATTTATGAAAAAATAGGGGATCATGAAAAATCAATTAATTTCTTTTTAAAAGCTTCCAGTACCGCAGCTTTTCCCGAAAAATCATATCAAAAAGTAGGTCATAATTACATGAATCAAAAAAAATGGGATAAGGCTATTGATAATTTCAAGTTAGCTATCGACAACCGAAAAGACATTAAAAATACCTACAGAGGAATGTTATTAACCAATCAAAAAGCATATGCTGATACTTCAGAAATGTTTATTGAACTTGGAAAAATAATTAGCGCAAAAAATTATCTGAATCACCTATGGCAGTATGATGACAAAATATTTAACAAACAGCTCAGCAATGACATTTCACTTGCAAAAACTTACAATAATACTGGGTACTGTATGGCTTTACAGGAAAACTATAATGAAGCACAATATTATCTTGAAATAGCCATTAAAATCAATCCATCTTATACCGAAGCCATAAATAATTTAATAGTAGTTAATGGATTTATCAATAAAAAAAGTAGCAAGTAATTACTTAAATCAAAACCAATATTACCGAATGAAATATACTCTAATATTAGCCATCGCTATAATAGCTTTAGTATCATGCAAACATCAAGTTCCTTCTGGAGTTGAAACAGTGCTAGATTCTGCAAAAACAAATAGAGCAGAACTTGAAAAAGTGATTTCTCATTACAGAGAATTAGGTGACACAACCAAATTAGCTGCTACATATTTTTTAATAGAAAACATGGAAGGGCAGTGCTACTCAATTACCAAAATTGTAGATACATTGGGTAATAATGTGGATTTTGATGTATTAAATTATCCCGACTATAGTACTATGGTAGCAGGTTGGGATTCAGTTGAAAATAAAATTGGAGCCATCGATTTCAAACGCGATACACTTATTTATGATGTTAACAATATTAGCTCAGCCTATTTAATTGAGAACATTGACTTGGCATTTGAGGCATGGGAAAAACCCTGGGCAAAGCAACTTACTTTCAATCAGTTTTGCGAATATGTCCTTCCATACCGTTCGAGTAACGAGCCAATTGAAAGTTGGAGAAGACAACTTTATGAGCGGTATCAATGGATTGAAGATTCAATGACTGATGTTACAAACCCAACTGAAGCATGTGCACTTATAAATAGTGAGTTAACATCATGGTATGTATTTGACCCTCGTTTCTATCGTCATCCCACTGATTTAGGATTAAGTGAAATGTTTGAATTTAAAAAAGGCAGATGTGAAGACATGACCAATCTTGCAATTTATGCAATGCGAGCCCAAGGTGTACCTGTAATGAGCGACTACACTCCTGCATGGCCAAATACCGGAAACAACCATGCATGGAATGCAACTTTAACAAAATATAATAGGATTGTTATTTTTATGGGAGGACAAACAAATCCTTACGATTATAAACTCACTAATAAAAAAGCAAAAGTGTATCGTAAAACATTTGGCCAGCAAAAAAACAGTTTATCAATGACTGCTCCTGAATATGAAAAACTACCAGGTTGGTTACGATCAAGTCATTACATTGATGTAACAAAAGATTACATACAAGTTACAGATGTAAAACTACAATTACAAAGAGAAAAGCCAGATAGTGTGAGTTATGCATATCTCTACGTGTTTAATTCAGGCGACTGGAAAGCAATGCATTGGGGTAAAATTAAAGGCGACTCGGTTACTTTTACAGATATGGGACAAGATATTGCATATCTACCAAGCTATTTTAAAGATGGGGAAAATATTCCAGCCGGTAATCAATTCATACTGAAAGAAGACGGTAGCATAAGCGAGAATATTGCTGATACAATAAACACAATCAATATTAACCTATATTCAACAACAAGGAAAGTAACAAGAAAAGCCACTGACGAGATTGAAAAAGCCCACTTTAAAGATGGTGCTGAATATGAGCTATTTTACTGGAATGATGACTGGATTAAACTCGACTCAAAAATTGCTATTGCAGATAAACCATTGCATTTTAACGATGTGCCTGGCAATGCACTTTATTGGTTAGTTGAAAAGGATTCAAAAAAAGAAGAGAGAATTTTTACTGTTGTAAATGGAGAAGTGAGGTGGTGGTAATTAGTGGCTTAAGAAAACGTCAATAACTGCGTTGCGCTTGCAACTAGAACCAGTCATTTACAAAAGTAAACTCCTGGATTCTAGTTGCTTCGCAAGCCTTGTTCTTGACGCCTTCTTAAAGCCATTTGAAAACATGGAGTTTTCTTAGAGGCAATAGTTAGATTTTTCTTACTTTCACGCCCTTAAAATATGGTATGCGTTTAATTATTATTTCAATATTACTATTTCTAACCAACTTAGCATTTTATTCAGCTGAAGCACATACTATTACAAACCAAAATACAGAAATAAATCTTCCTCATATTATTGTCCAAGGGGTTGAGCAATCCATTGAATTAAAAATAACAGATGAAGCAACTGCTGCTGATTTTAATAATAAGTGGGTTGATGTATTAATATCTGGCACAAGCCAAAAAGCAGAAGTTATTGATGGTATAATAACACTTCCTTATAACTTTGACAAGCAAGAAACACTAACAATTAGCATTGGTAATTTCTCTCATTCAGAACCTGTTAACCCAATGCCTTTGTGGCTTTCCATATTACCGCCGTTAATTGCTATTCTAATCGCTCTCATAATTCGTGAAGTTTATATGGCTTTATTTGCCGGTATTTGGGTGGGAACAGCAATTATTTATTACTACAAAGGCTCAATGATATTGGTTGCCATTTTTAAGGGTTTTTTAGCAATATTGGATACATATATAATTGAATCACTAAATAATAGTGGGCATTTATCAATAATATTGTTTTCGATGATAATTGCGGCAACCGTTAGCCTGATTTCGAAAAATGGCGGAATGAATGGCGTGGTAAATAGGCTGTCAAAATATGCAACAAGTCCACGTTCAGGTTTGTTTATTACATGGTTACTAGGTATTGTTATATTTTTTGATGATTATGCAAACACATTAGTTGTTGGAAATACAATGCGCCCTCTTACGGACAAATTACGTATTTCACGCGAAAAGCTATCATACATAATTGATTCCACCGCTGCTCCTGTTGCTTCAGTAGCATTTGTAACTACCTGGATTGGAGCTGAATTAAGTTATATCCAAGATGGAATTAATACTCTTAATCTAGATGAATCAGCTTATGGCGTATTTTTTAATTCATTGGCATATTCGTTTTACCCATTTTTTACCCTGGCATTTATTTTAATATTAATATGGAAGAAGGTGGATTATGGACCCATGCTTAAAGCAGAAAAACAAGCAAGGCAATTTGGTGTTTTATCAATAGAAAACAATTCTATTGATAAGGATATATCAAATGATTTGATGGAAGAAATATCTGTAAAAAAAGGTGTTACTCCTAGAAGCTACAATGCAGTTATTCCCATTTTGGTTATTATTCTCGGAACATTAACTGCATTGCTTTATACAGGCTGGAATCAAGAATTATGGAACAATAACTCTCTGGGATTTTTTGAGAAACTCTCAGATACAATTGGGAATGCTGATTCATACATAGCTCTACTTTGGGCATCTTTAGCAAGTTTGTTTACAGCACTTGCATTAACATTATCTCAACGTTTGTTAAGCTTAAAAGAAGCCATAGAAAGTATAATCCAAGGGTTTAAAACCATGCTTCCTGCAATAATGATACTTACACTTGCATGGTCGGTTGCATTAATTACCGAACATATGCATACAGCTGACTTTATTTCAGGATTATTAATGGACGCATCGGTATCACCATATTTGATACCTGTAATTACATTTATTGTGGCAGCTCTTGTTTCATTTTCAACTGGAAGCTCATGGGGAACAATGGCAATACTTTATCCACTAATATTACCAACAGGCTGGCTGCTTGCAGAAAACTCGGGGCTTGATTACGATACCACTCTTGCAATTTTTCATAATATTGCTGCAGCGGTATTAACCGGCTCGGTACTTGGTGATCATTGTTCACCAATTTCTGACACAACAATTTTAAGTTCGCTCGCAACTTCTTGCCCACATATTGAGCATGTTCGAACACAACTTCCTTATGCCTTAACAACTGG
>JASFZK010000194.1:0-9376 GCA_045267845.1 Bacteroidota bacterium
GAAACATTTGTTATGACTTTTTCTGATAGGGTAATGAAATATTATGGTGGTCTGGAAATCAGTGGTAAGCTACCATCTGAGGTCAGTGTCTTAAATCCATATAAGAATAATGCAGTTATTGATATTTGTGAAAAATTCTACAATAAGTACTATAATGACAGTAATGGGCGCATACTTATTGTTGGGATAAACCCTGGTAGGTTTGGGGCAGGAATAACAGGTATTCCATTTACCGACCCTGTGGTTCTTGAAAATGAGTGTAACATAAAAAATGATTTTGATAAGCGTTCCGAAATTTCATCCGAATTCATATA
This sequence comes from Bacteroidota bacterium, assembly GCA_045267845.1. Taxonomy (GTDB): domain Bacteria; phylum Bacteroidota; class Bacteroidia; order Bacteroidales; family F082. The sequence goes on from JASFZK010000194.1 coordinate 315, forward strand.
TAAACTTATAACTGCAACAGGGAGTATTTCGAGTTTTTACAAACGGTTTTATATTGGGTCGGTAAGTCCGTTGGGATTTATGAAAAATGGCAAAAACTTTAACTATTATGATTCAAAGGAATTAATGAAATCGTTGAAGCCTTTTATAGTTTCTAACCTAATTAAGCAAATAGGGTTAGGTATTAATTCAAGAAAATGTTTTTGTTTAGGTCAAGGTAAAAACTTCGAATATTTAAAGTTCCTAAATATCGAATTGAATTTGTTTGACGAAATTGTTCCATTGCCGCACCCACGTTGGGTTATGCAGTATCGCAGAAAAAAACTTGACAGCATTATTTCCGAAGTTGTAAGCAAGCTTATCACTTAATGTTTATACTCGTTATAAATTAGAAATAAGATACTTTTTTTCTTGATGAATGTAATTTTGGAAGAGCAATAAGTTGTATTTTCGTGCACCAAAATTATTTAAATAAATATAGTAATATGGCAAAGCTCAGAGGTGCAATAGTTGTTGATGTTGAAGGCTGTAAGGGATGCGGTGTTTGTGTTCCTGTGTGTCCTACAGATGTCATACTATTGGCAAAGGAAGTAAATGGTAAAGGTTATCATTTTGCATATATGGAAAATCCCGATGTTTGTACAGGCTGCACAAATTGTGCTGTAGTTTGTCCTGATGGGGTAATTACTGTGTATAGAGTTAAAGTAAATAAGTAAGCTTTCAAAAAACATAAAAATGGGTGAATTAAGACTAATGAAGGGTAACGAAGCATTGGCAGAGGCAGCTATTCGCGCTGGATGTGATGGTTATTTCGGATACCCCATAACACCTCAGTCAGAGGTTATAGAATATCTTATGGCCGAAAATCCTGTGGAAAGAACAGGAATGGTCGTACTACAAGCCGAAAGTGAAATTGCTTCAATTAACATGATGTATGGTGGTGGTGGAACTGGTAAAAAAGTGATGACATCTTCATCAAGTCCTGGTATTAGTCTAATGCAAGAAGGACTCTCGTACATGGCAGGTGCAGAAATACCTTGCGTTGTTGCCAATGTGGTTAGAGGAGGTCCCGGACTAGGAGATATCCAGCCCGCACAATCTGATTATTTTCAATCGGTTAAAGGTGGCGGACATGGTGATTATCGATTACCAGTATTGGCACCAGCATCAGTTCAGGAAATGTCGGATTTTGTACCATTGTCATTTGATTTAGCGTTCAAATATCGTACACCTGTACTTATTGTTAGTGATGGATTAATTGGTCAGATGATGGAAAAAGTTGAACTTTTTGATCAAATACCACGTCTTACAACTGAAGAAATCAATAAGAAATATCCGTGGGCAACCAATGGTAAGCCAATGGGTAAAGAGAGACGCATTCTTACCTCTTTACATCTTGATCCACATAAGCTTGAGCGACATAACTTTCATCTTCAGGATAAATATAGAACCATTGAAGCTGATGAAGTAAGATATGAACTTATTGATTGCGACGATGCTGAGTATATTATTATTGCCTATGGTTCGAGTTCACGTATCAGTCAAAAAGCAATTCAGTTAGCTCGTGAAGAAGGTATTAAAGTAGGGATACTACGACCAATTACATTATGGCCTTTTCCTAAAAAGCCCATTGATGAGTTAGTTAAAAAAGGTATAAAAGGCTTTTTATCCGTTGAGATGAGTGCAGGGCAGATGGTTGAAGATGTAAGATTGACAGTTAGAGAAAGAACTAAAGTAGAGCATTTTGGTCGTTATGGTGGTGTTATTCATTCACCAGAAGAGGTATTAGAAGCGCTTAAAACTAAAATAATAGGAGGTTAAGTTATGTCGGAAATTAATATACAGGATATTATAAAGCCAGAGAATCAGGTTTATGTGAAAACAAAGCTGATGACCGACAAAGCTCTTAGCTATTGTCCTGGTTGCGGTCATGGTACCGCTCATAGGTTAATGATGGAGGTTGTTGAAGAACTAGGAATGGAAAATGATACAATTGGAGTTGCTCCGGTTGGTTGTTCTGTGCTTGCTTATGAATTTATGAATGTTGATATGCAGGAAGCTGCTCATGGTAGAGCGCCAGCAGTAGCAACAGCTATAAAACGTTTGTGGCCCGAAAAACTTGTTTTTACATACCAAGGTGATGGCGATCTAGCGGCCATTGGTACAGCCGAAACTATTCATGCATGTAACAGAGGTGAAAAATTCGTTATTATTTTTATAAATAATGGTATTTATGGTATGACTGGTGGCCAAATGGCACCAACCACATTACCCGGAATGAAAACATCAACATCTCCTTATGGTAGAGATGTGCAATCAATGGGTAACCCATTAAAGATAACAGAGTTGGTAGCACAGTTGCCGGGTACATATTTCGTTACTCGTCACGCTGTTCACACACCATCTGCCGCACGTAAAGCTAAACGTGCCATTAGAAAAGCTTTTCAAAATCAATTGGATGGAAAACCAGGATTGTCCTTTGTTGAGATTGTATCTAACTGTAATTCAGGTTGGAAAATGGAACCGGTTCAGTCAAATATTTGGATGGAAGAAAATATGTTTCCATATTATGAACTAGGTGATATTAAGGTGGATGGCAAATTGTTAGCCAAGTAATTAATAACTAAATTACACGAAAATGACTGAAGAAATTATTATAGCAGGTTTTGGCGGACAAGGTGTACTGTCAATGGGAAAGATACTTGCGTACTCAGGTATTATGCAAGATCAGGAAGTAAGTTGGTTTCCTGCATACGGTCCTGAAATGCGTGGAGGGACAGCTAATGTTACCGTTATTATTAGTGACGATCGTATTAGCTCACCAACACTAACAGCTTATGATACTGCAATTATCCTTAATCAACAATCAATGGATAAATTTGAAGAAGCAGTAAAGCCTGGTGGTGTGCTAATTTATGACCCCAATGGGATTTCGAAACACCCAACCCGAAAGGATATTACAATTTACAAAATAGAAGGTGCTAAAATTGCAGCTGAAATGGGTAATACTAAAATATTTAACATGGTTGTACTTGGTGGCTACCTAAAAGTTAAACCAATTGTTAAGTTTGAAAATGTAATTAAGGGACTTAAAAAATCGCTACACGAAAGATATCATAAATTGATACCTCTTAATGAAGATGCAATTAATATGGGTATTAAGAATATTTCTGAAATATCTTAACAATAGTTTATTTGAAAACTATTAAAACAAAAAAAACTCCATCTCTTTAGGTGGAGTTTTTTTTATGACTAATTATTTAATAAATCAATCAAATATTTTTTCAACAAATTCATCAGCCCAATTCACAATAATTTCTTTTTCATCATCACTTAATGATGCATCACGATGAATTATAGTATAAATCTTCATTGGCATTTCTCCTTCCGAAACTTCTTCTGATATTTCATCTAGAATTTCAGCCATATCACTCTTTTTATACGTTGTCCAATCAGAAAAATTAAATTTCTCTCTACCAACCTTAGTGTCTCTACTCACTAAAAATGATATTGGAGCAATGTATGAATACCAAGGGTAATATGTTTCATTTGAATGACAATCATAACATGAAGTTTTAAGAATCATCTGTACATCCTTTGGAATATCAGTATTGTTTACCAATAAATCATTGGGGTTATCTTTAGAAATATCTGGTAAACCAGATGGAATAAATTGAATTATTACAAGTAGAATTACTATTACGTACAGGACCTTTTTCATGATTATGTTTAGTTTGATTAGGATAATGATTTCATTTTTAATGCACTATAGTAGTGCTAAGATACGAATAATAATTTACGTAATTACAACAAACTACTATTCACCACTCAATTCTTTAACTAATCCATCGGCCCATGAAACTATCAATTCCGAATCCTCTTTGGAAAGTGCTTTTTCAGGATAGTGCTCAAGAAATTTTTTGGGTGGCATTTTATCTTTTTTAATCACTTTACTAATTTTTGAAAGTTTTCCAACCAATTTCCCTGTTTTCATATCAGGCATTTTATCAAACTTAAGTTTCATTTTACCCTTAGTAGATTTGCTGCCGCTATTATGACAACCGTAGCATGTATTGTCAATTACTGTTTTAACATCAGTTGGCATTTCAAAGGAAACTTTATCATTTGAGCTTTCTAATTCAGTTGTTTTTTTGCTATCTGAAAAAGAGAGCACTGTGATTGATAGTGCAGAGATTATGAGCACTAAAGTTAGGTTTTTCATGTTTATTTATTTAATTATTGTTAATTTGCAGTCGCAAAAATACTATAATTTATATTTATTCCAAATAAGGTATCGTGACAGAAGATATATACAAATTACTAAATCAGAAAGTTAAGCAATATAATAATTCAAAATTCATTGAGACAGATCCAATAAGCATCCCTCATATGTTTACAAAAAAGGAGGACATTGAAATAAGCGGATTTTTAACTTCTGTAATTTCATGGGGGAGGAGACCTGCGATTCTTAAAAGTGCTCGAAAATTAATGGAGTTAATGGATAATTCGCCTTACGACTTTCTAATGAACTCTGTAGACATTGAATTTAAACGATTTGAGGGCTTTGTTTACCGTACGTTTAATTCGGATGATTGTCTGTTTTTGGTTACGGCATTAAGAAATATATATCAGAGTTCGGGTAGTTTGGAATCTATTGCAAACCAATCGTTTAAAGATAATAACAAAATAATTGATGTTATAACTGGACTACGTGAGGCAATATTACAAACGTCTCATCTAAAGCGATCCGAAAAGCATCTGGCAAATCCATTAAATGGATCAGCGGCAAAACGCATGAATATGTACCTGCGATGGATGATTCGAAAAGATGATGCAGGTGTAGATTTCGGAATTTGGAAAGATATTCCTCAGTCACACCTTATGTGTCCGCTTGATGTTCACTCTGGTAACGTTGCTCGCAAATTGGGATTGCTTAACCGAAAACAGAATGATTGGAAAGCTGTTGATGAATTGACTGCAAAACTACGTGCTTTTGACAAAGATGACCCTGTTATCTACGATTATGCTCTTTTTGGGGTTGGTGTTTTTGAGGGTATTTCATGAGCATAAAATATGATATTTCTGAAAATAGGGCTATAAATAATATGTAATGAAAGAGGATAAACTAAAAAAACAAATTCACAATATAATATTTGAAGCAGATACTAAAGCTGGTAAAATATTTGATATAATACTTTTTGTAACAATAGGTTTCTCAGTGATAGTGGTTATGCTCAATAGCGAAAACTCATTGCATATTGAATATGGTGATTTGTTTTTAACAATTGAGTGGATTATAACTGTTATATTCACACTTGAGTACATTTTTAGAATTTATGCAGTAAAAAAACCATTTAAGTATATATTTAGTTTTTATGGGGTAATTGACTTTTTATCAATCTTACCAACATACATTAGTTTGTTTATTACCGGCACGCACATGCTGTTGGTTATTAGAATGTTAAGACTGTTACGAATTTTTAGAGTGTTTAAATTGGCTAGGTATGTAAAGGCATCAAACGTATTGTTATTGGCATTATTAAAAAGCCGTACTAAAATTGTAGTTTTTTTAGAGGTGGTTATGATTATTGTGATAATCACCGGATCGGTAATGTATTTAGTAGAAGGCGATGAAAGTGGTTTCACAAGTATTCCAAAATCAATTTATTGGGCTATTGTAACAATAACAACCGTAGGGTATGGCGATATTGCTCCACAAACTGTTCTTGGCCAAACAATTGCATCCATGTTAATGATAGTTGGTTTTGCTATTATTGCTGTTCCGACGAGTATAATTGGCAGTGAGCTCATAAAAACTAAGACCAGAGAAAATACACAAATTTGCCAGAACTGTAATTTTGCCGAGCATGATGATGATGCAAAACACTGCAAGAAATGTGGTGATGAATTGTGATAGGAATACTTGCTATTGCTATAATAATTTTACTACTTTTGCCTGTCTAATTTTAAAATAGAAAATATAATGAAAAATTTAGTATTAGTTGTAGCACTAGTGTTTTCAGTAATTGTTGCTGGTGCTCAGGATGAGAAAAAAGTTAACGGTCCTGAAATTACATTTCAAAAAACAACGCATGAGTATGGAACCATTTACTTAAATGGAGATGGTACGTATAATTTTGAATTTACGAATACGGGTAATGAGCCATTAATTCTTTCTAAACCTCGTTCTTCGTGTGGTTGCACAGTTCCTGCGTGGCCTAAAGAACCTATACTACCTGGTGAAACAAACAAAATTAAGGTAACTTATAACACACATAAAGCTGGTGCTTTTAATAAAACTGTTACTGTTTATTCAAATGCCAAAAATAAGTCTACTATTTTGCTTCGCATAAAAGGAAAAGTTGTAGCTAAACCTACTGAAGCACTTCCTGAGAAAGATAATAGTGCTGGCGCTACACCGATAAATAATTAATAATACTTAATTGCCTGAAGTTAATTTAAAGAAACGGGAGTGAAAATATAATAGAATGATATCTACATTGATTATTTTGTAATGTAGATGAATACTTTAATATTTTATCAATATATTTATACTCCAGTTTCTTAACCTCATAATCCTGAAATAATGCCAAACATCTCAAAAAAGGGTCAGTTGATGCCCGAATCACCAATTAGAAAATTAGTGCCATTTGCTGAGGTAGCAAAAAGCAAAGGTGTTCATGTTCATCATTTAAACATCGGTCAGCCTGATATTGAGACTCCGGATATTGCATTGAAAGCAGTTAAAAATTACAATAAAAAAGTTATCGAGTATAGCCATTCTGCTGGTATGTTATCGTTCCGAAAAAAGTTAGTAGAGTATTATAAAAGTGTGGATATCAATGTAACTGCCGATGAAATTATAGTTGGTGCAGGTGCATCGGAAGCGTTGTTATTTGCTTTTCAGTCAATAATGGATCCTGATGATGAGGTTATTATTCCAGAGCCATTTTATGCTAACTATAATGGTTTTGCAACAAATGCCGGGATTAAAATTGTACCAATATTTTCTTCCATTGAGTCTGGTTTTGCATTACCACCAATTGAGGATTTTGAAAAGAATATCACTCCTAAGACGAAAGCAATTCTAGTGTGTAATCCAAATAATCCTACCGGTTATTTGTATTCTAAAGCGGAACTTGAAACTCTAAGGGATATTGCAAAAAAATACGACCTTTTTCTAATTGCTGATGAAGTTTATCGTGAGTTTACATATGATGGTAAAAAACATTTTTCTTGTATGCATCTTGAAGGTATAGAGAATAATGTAATACTAGTAGATTCTGTATCAAAACGTTATAGTGCATGTGGAGTTCGTATTGGTTGGTTGGTATCTAAAAATAAAGAACTGATGGCTACTGCCATGAAATTTGCACAAGCCCGACTAAGTCCGCCAACTTTTGGACAGGTTGCTGCCGAAGCTGCTGTTGATACACCACCAGAATATTTTGATATGGTGCTGGATGAGTATTTAGCGCGTAGAAATACAATTGTAAGCGGAATAAATAACATCAAGGATGCATACTGCCCAAATCCAGAGGGCGCATTTTATGTTGTTGCCAAGCTACCAATTGATAATTCGGATAAGTTTTGTCAATGGCTATTGGAAGATTTTAGTTACGATAATCAAACTGTTATGTTAGCACCTGCATCTGGTTTTTACTCAACGCCAAATATGGGCTTGGACGAAGTAAGAATAAGTTACGTACTTAACGTTGACGATCTTAATAAATCAGTTAAGGTTCTTGATGAGGCATTGAAAGTATATCCAGGTAGAACAAATTAAAGTTGTCCAAAACATCCAATTTTTTTGTTATTCTTATTTTGAAAACAGTCATTTGCCATAGTAAGCTTTTTGATTTTAAAACTACGAAAGCCCTGTCTGACTTCGCAGCAAGGCAGGCTTAAACTTGGGCATTTTGAATCAACCTTATGATGGTAATAAATACATATTTTTCTTATGCATGAGTTCTCAATAGCAATGAGTATAATTGAGATTGCTGAAACTGAAGCAAGATCGGCTAATTCAGAAAAAATTCTAAGTATGGAATTAAATATTGGAACAATGGCTGGTATTGAGTTTTATGCTCTTGATACCGCTATGGAAATGGCAGTGAAGCAAACATTGCTTGAAAATACTAGCATAAAGGTAAATAAAATACAAGCTATTGCACGTTGTACGGATTGTAATTATGAATTTCCAATAAATCACATTACTGATGAATGCCCAAAGTGTAATTGCTTATTTAGTGATATAATATCTGGTAAGGAACTTAAAATTAAGTCTATTGTAATAGAGGAATAGCTAGGTACTGAAACCGAATAATGCCTTGTATTCTGCTAAAGCATCATTACTTATTTTTAAATCAGCCATTACATTTTCAATAACCTCATATTTATACTTCAAATTAAGTAGATTATTGCATATTTGAGAATCATACAAACTGTTACAATTAAGTATAATACTTTCTATATTTCCATTTTTAATATCCATTGATATGGTTTTACGGCTAACTTCGTTGCTGTAATTGTAAGAAGGCGAATAACCATAATTCCAATCCCAAAGTTTATATTTTTTATTAACTAGCTCATTAATCTTAATGGTATCATCGTCAGTTAATTGGCTAGCTGTATCAATTTTAAAATAATTTGTAAAATATTTGATAAGTCTTTCTAAAAAAACATCAATGGAAATTGGATATGAAAGATGTTCCACTATGTTTGCTACATTTGCTCTAATCGATTTTACAGATTTATCAGAAAAAGTAGTAGAGCTTGGTTTTATTGATGTCTCAAGATAATTAAGGTCAGTATTGAATAATATTGTCCCATGATTTAATATTCTATTTTTGAATACATGAGCCGAATTTCCAGAGAACTTTTTACCATTAATTGTGAGATTGTTTTTTCCTTCATACGTGGCTTTCAGCCCCATGGAGTCAAGAAATTCAATAATTGGTTTTGTGAAATTTACAAAATCAACAAGTTTTTCTCGATTTTTGGATGAAGTTATTATGGTGTAATTTATATTTCCAAAATCATGATAAACCGTACCTCCTCCAGA
>JASFZK010000195.1:0-12813 GCA_045267845.1 Bacteroidota bacterium
CCAAAAGAAACAAGCATGTTAACACCTCCAACCATATCAAAAAACTGGTTTAATTTTTCTGATATCCTCGACAAAGTAGCCCTTAATTATATGTTATCCGATGATTTCACAAAAAATAAAAACGAGGTAATTCCCGTGGATTTTTTGGTTGTTAACGATTACGAAATAGTTGGTAAACGAAATCCACATAAATCATATGGATATCTGCGTACTCCTGAATTCTCAAAAGTATTAGCCGACTTTATCCAAACAAAGAGCTTAACTTCCACTCAAAAACTAACTCATAAGATTATACGATTTGTTAATTTGATAAAGTTCAATTTTCGTAAAAAGAAATAGAAATAATGAAAAGAAAATCAAGATATTCCAGCGAAAAAATATCAAACACATTGTGGGATATTGCAATTATTGGGGGTGGAGCTACTGGCGTTGGCACGGCTCTCGAAGCAGCTTCAAGAGGGTATAAAGTTATACTTTTTGAACAGTCTGATTTTGGAAAAGCAACCTCCAGTCGTAGCACAAAATTAGCACATGGCGGTGTTAGGTATTTACAGCAGGGAAATATTTCATTGGTACTTGATGCCTTAAAAGAAAGGGGAATAATGCGCCGCAATGCTCCACACTTGGTTCATGATCTGCCATTTATCGTTCCAATTTACGATTGGTGGGAGGGTCCTTTTTATGGTATCGGGTTAAAGGTTTACGATTTACTTGCTGGTAAGGAGGGTTTTGGCTCTTCGGTAATACTCTCAAAAGAAGAAACCATCGAGCGCATCCCCACAGTTGAAACCAATGGGCTAAAAGGCGGTGTTATATATCATGATGGACAATTTGATGATGCCAGACTACTGATTAACTTGATGCAAACGGCACAGGAACAAGGTGCAACTATGCTTAATTATATGAAAGTAGTTTCGTTAATAAAGGAAGAAAATAAATTAACAGGCGTTGCAGTTCAGGATATTGAATCAGGTGAAAACCATAATATAAGTGCAAAGGTTGTTATTAATGCAACGGGCGTTTTTACAGATATTGCCAGAAGAATGGATGATATAAATGTAAAAGACATTATGACCAGTAGCCAAGGAGTTCATTTGGTGCTGGATAAAACATTTTTACCTGGTAATACAGGTATTATGGTTCCACATACAGATGATGGCAGAGTTCTTTTTGCCGTTCCATGGAATAACAAAACACTAATTGGGACCACAGATACTTTTGTTGAAGACTATCCCTTAGAACCAGTTCCTTTGGAAAGCGAAATAACATTTTTGCTGGAACATGCGGCCAGATATTTAACCAAAGATCCCAGCAGAAGTGATGTAAAAAGTGTTTTCGCAGGCTTGCGACCATTAGTAAAAAGCGATGATAATGAGGATGATACTGCTTCCATCTCACGCGACCATACCATAACCATTTCAAAAAGTGGGTTAATTTCAATTTGCGGTGGAAAATGGACAACCTATCGAAAAATGGCAGAAGACACAATTGGGCAGGCCATAACCTATGGAAATCTTACTGCTAGCAAATCAATAACAAGTATCTTGCAAATACATGGTTATCATCAACATGCTCATATTTTCGGTTTATTGAGCAAATACGGATCAGATGCCATTAAAATTGAAGACCTAATTAATGAGAATAAAGCATATAAGGAAGTGTTACATCCCAATCATAATATTATAATTGGCGAAATAATATGGTCCATACGAAACGAAAAGTCTCGAAATATTGAAGACTTCCTTGCACGCCGATCTCAACTATTAATTATTGATGCAAAAGCAAGTATTGAAGCCGCACCAGTTGTTGCAAAAGTTATGGCAAAGGAACTTGGAATGAGTCATAGATGGCGAAAAAATCAGGTGCATCAATATATGGAAATTGCTAAAAATTATTTGTGCAGTTAATCTAATGCAACATAATTAAAATTTAGGTTGTCAGGTAACTAGCATAATCTCGGTTTTATAATTAACATAATATTTTACATTTGCACAATCGATAAAAATTTGCGATTGAAGTATTTGTTAAATAGATAATACTATTAAACATTCAAAATTATTAATTTAATATTTTAAAGATGAAGAAAAAATTACTTTTTTTAGTTACGTTTATTGCGCTTATTGCTAACATTGGTGCACAAACTTTAGTTTCTACTGATACTCAAAAGAAAAATGTAGTATTAGAGGAATACACAGGTATTCATTGCGTATACTGTCCTCAAGGTCATGCCATTGCACAGGCGCTAAAAGATGAAAACCCAGGAGATGTAGTACTAATAAACATTCATCAAGGTTCTTTTGCAGTTCCAAGTGGAAGTGAGCCTGATTTTAGAACTGAATTTGGTGATGCCATTGCCAATCAAGCAAATCTTACCGGCTACCCCTCAGGAAGTGTGAACCGACATTTTTTCCCTGACTTAGCATCTGCTGGTGGTACTGCAATGGGAAGAGGATCTTGGACAACAGCAGCAGGCATTACTTTTATGGAAGATAGCCCTGTTAACGTTGGAGCCTCATCATCATATAACGAATCAACACGAGAGTTAACAATTAATGTTGAGCTTTATTACACAAGCGATAGTCCTGAGTCAAGTAACTTCATTAATGTGGCTGTTCTTCAAAGTAATATATTAGGACCTCAAACAGGTGGAAACGCTGGAAATAATTATGTTCACAATCATATGTTACGTTATTTAATTACCGGACAATGGGGTGAAGAAATTACAACCACTGCTCAAGGTACTTTTGTAGAACGAACTTATACTTATACTGTTCCCGAAAACTATAATGACGTTGATTGTATTGTTGAAGATTGTAAAATAGCAGTTTTCGTTACAGAAACTCATCAAGAAATTTATAGTGGCGTAGAGGTTCCTGCCATTGATGGAACAACACTAATCGCAGCATCAATTGCTCCCCCAAGTGAGCTTGTAATAGTTGGACAAACCAATGAAACATCAGTTTTTGATTTAAGTATTACAAATTTATTACCAGCAACCGACAATTTTATCTTAACCTTAACAAAGAATGATGAACCTGAAAGCTGGAATAGCACATTTTCCATCGATGGTAATACATATGAAGAAACAGCAACAGTTAATCTTGAAGCTGGAGTTCAAACTGATTTTTCAATAATGGTTACTCCAAGTGATATTACAGGGATAGTAAAATATACTTTTTTAGCACAATCAGAAAGTTATGTAAATGCTCCTACAATATTTATAAATGTGTACCTAATGTCGAATGTTGATAATTTACTTGTTAATAATCAAGGGGCATGGACTGGAGGCTCACCTGCTGATTTTCAACAGGATTATTTTGATGGTTTTGATTATGCTGATATGATAAATTATACTGCATGTGATTATAAAACATTTAGAACCCTTGGGGATGAAAATAAGCTAATGGCAATTCCAAATCTATATTTTAATATAGGCTGGACTTTCCCATCTTTTACTGATGAAAATGTAGGGTTTTTGGCTAGCTTTTTAGATAATGGTGGTAACCTTTTTGTTGCAGGACAAGATATTGGTTGGGACACATGGGATGCAGCTGGTAATGGAACCGATATAACAAAAGATTTTTACACTAATTATTTGTTTGCTGATTATAAATCTGATGGAGGCACATCCAACAACAGTGTATATCCATATTCTAACGAAGAAATATTTGGTACGATGGCAGACTTTTCTATTGTGGATATTTATGGTGGCAATATGTATCCTGATGAGATTAGTCCTCTTGGAGATGCTATTTCTATATTTAAATATAATGATAATGACAGTAAAAGTGCTGCTGTGAGATATGCAAATGATGTTTACAAGATTGTTTATCTTGGTTTTGACCCATCAATGGGCTCAACTGAATCCATGAATGAAATTGTAAGAAGAACCAATGATTGGTTTAATTTTGGAGTTGGAGTTAATGAAATATTTGAAAGTTTAATTAAAGTATTTCCAAACCCAGCATCAAATAATGTTACAGTCGAATCAGCGAGTATCATCAAGCACATAAGTATTTATGATATTAGTGGCCGTAAAGTTTATTCCGTATCTCTTAATCAGAATAAAGTAGAATTAAACATAGAATCGTTTGATAAAGGTATTTATATGATACAACTTGAAACAGATAGCGGAACAATAACTGAGAAATTAAGTATCTTTTAAACTTTAGAAAAGTTTAAACTATCACTCAGGCAAACTTTAGAAAAGTTATTTTAGAGGTTAAAAATGAAAAACCGTATGGCAAATTGCTGTACGGTTTTTTTTATTGAAACAAGATACGCACCATATCACTTTTAACATATGAGATATCATAGTTAAATTTTACAATTTCTGAGAAAATCCAAATGTTCAGACAACCTTTTCCATAAAAATTGTCTCATCTATACTTAAAAGGTTATAGCTTTGTAGCTATGTTTGTTTGGAGTATAAAATATGCCCAACCTTTTTGTCATGCATTCAGCATGAAGAGGATCATAAATAATTACTAAAAAAACAGTGTTATGTTTAAAAAAGTACTCTTTTTGTTATTGATTTCAGCATTATTACCATTTCACATGAATGCCGAGTGGGTTCCCATTAATAAAAACAAAACATCAAAAACCCAACCACAGGTTACTATTATTAGTCAAGATGATAACAGCACGATACTTAAAATTGATATTTCGGGTTTTGATTTAAATAAATTTGATAATAAAGGTCGTTCGTTTCAAACTGTTGATTTACTTACAGATATATTCACAACGAAACCAGGATTTCCACAGTTACCATATATAGCAAATGTACTTGCAGTACCTGATAGAGCTAGTATTTCTGTTGAGGTAATCGAAACAGGAAACATTCAAACATTCAAAAACATTCATCTTCCACCAGCACGTGAAAGCTGGATTGAAGGTCATCCCGAAACACCTTATAGTCAAAACACCAAAGCTTTTGAATCAACAACAATTTATCCTCTAGTAGCAGCTGCAATTGATCCACCATCAGTTATGCGTGATTTCCGAATAGCACGCGTATCTGTATTCCCGATTCGTTATATTGCAAGCAAAAATGAACTTGAGGTAGCATCCTCAATAACCGTCCGTATTAATTATAACATCGGAAAGGGTGAAGTTATAAATCCGAAAACCTCATCTCGGAAAGCTATTGCTCCCTCATTTGCAAAACTTTATAGAAGTTTTATTTTAAATTATCAAGATGTACTTAATACACTTTACAACGGAAATGAAGATGGCAGAGAGCTTATGTTATGTATTGTGCCTGATAATTTTGTGGCTACATTTGAGCCATATGCCGAGTGGAAAAGGCAAAGCGGTACCGATGTCGTTATAACTAAATTTAGTGATATTGGAGCAAATTCCAGTAACCCGGTAATAATAAAAGATCATATTATTGATGCATATTACAACTGGGAATATCCGCCAACTTATGTACTTATGGTTGGCGATGATGGTATTTTTCCCACAAGAATAGTTGATTATGATTATTCTTTTGCAAATGAAGATTATTTTGTTGAGATAGATGGAGATGATTTCTTCCCTGAAATGATGATTGGACGAATTACTAACCAAAATGATTATCAACTTCAAGTTATGCTAAATAAATTCATGATGTATGAGAAGGAACCATATGTTGCTGAAACCGATTGGTTTAAAAAAGCTGTCTTTTGTTCAAATAATGAATATGAATCACAAGTAGGCACCAAACGTTTTGCCGCAAATATACTCATTGAGGATGGCGGTTTTACATCAGTTGATACTTTAATGAGTGACGGTGGCTATGGTGGCGGTGGCTGTTCCATGAGCCTTACAGATGTAAAAAATGCAATTAATGAAGGTAGAAGCTTTTTGAATTACCGAGGAGAAGGCTGGATTGATGGATGGTGGGCTAACTGCTATCAATTTAATAATTCATCTGTGTCAAGTTTATATAATGGTGAAAAACTCACTTTTGTAACTAGTATTGGTTGTGGAGTGGCAATGTTTAATGCCAGTGGAGGGAATTGCTTTGGTGAAGAATGGCTTCAGCTAGGCTCTACGGATAGTCCAAGGGGAGCTATTGCTTTTGTTGGACCAGGCTCAAATACTCATACTACATATAACAACAGAATTGATAAGGGTATTTACGTGGGAATGTTCCAGGAAGGAATGGATACACCAGGTCAAGCACTTTTACGCGGAAAACTATATATGTACAATGTTTTTGGTACCGACCCTATGGTTGAATATCATCACAGGGTTTTTTACGTACTTGGAGATCCTAGTATCCATATATGGAAAGATGTTCCGCTGGATATTAATGTCAGTTATTCTCCTTCCATACCTGTTGGCTATAATCAACCTGGTTTTACAATCACCCACACTTCAACAGGCCTTCCAGTTGCAAATGCACAGGTTTGTATAGTTAGCGATGATGTATTTGCAACTGGCATCAGCGATTTAAATGGAGTGGCAAATGTAGGTGTTACACCTTTAAGCCCCGAAACACTAATAGTTACAGTACGTGGTGGAAATGTTATTCCTTTTCAGGGAACCATAAATGTTACCCAAACAGCTGAACATGTTGCACCTAGTAATTATCCAATAATAGTTGATATTGATGGTAATGTGGATGGCATAATTAACCCCAACGAAAACTGTAATATTACCTTCACTCTTAAAAATTGGGGAACAGAAACCTCCAATAATGTTCAAGGAACTCTTTCTGCAGTACAACCTGATTTTGTGGAAGTAATTACCACAAGTCCTGTTAGCTTTGGAAACTTATCTCCAGGAGGATCTAATACAGGAAGCCCATTTCAGTTTCATATACTACCTAACTGTCCGGTTGGAGAAGTAATAACTTTAAAGCTTGATGTTACTAGTACAAACAGCTCATGGAAATATAATTACTCTGAGGAAATAATGGGCTGTAATTTAATTTTTAACCACTCATTTGTTGATGATGAGGGATCCATTGAAAGAAACTTTAGAATGGACCCGGGTGAGACCGTTAAAGTATATATTTCAGTTGAAAATGCCGGTGTAGATATTGCACCAGATGTAATGGGAGTACTAAGAAGCAATGATGAATATATTACAATTGTTGATTCAGTGGGTTCATTCGGTACTTTGAATATTAATGCCATCGAAATGAATTCAAGTAATCACTTTGTAGTAAGTGTTGATCCATCGTGTCCAACAGATTACTATGCAGAGTACTCGTTAAAACTATATACCGAAAATGGTAATTACCCTTATGAAACTATTGTCGACCTAAGTATTGGGGTAGGGGTTCCTCTATCAACTGATTATACAGGTCCTGATGCTTATGGCTATTATGCCTATTCAAGTGATGATACTATTTATGAACAATCACCCGATTACGACTGGGTTGAAATTAAATATTTAGGCACTGAAATGGAGGTTCCTAATATTAGTAATTACACTATAACTGTTGATTTACCATTTACATTTAAATATTATGGTAACGATTACGATAACCTTCGCATAAGTACTGATGGCTGGGTGGCACTTGGAACTGGTAGCGGATCACAAACTGCTCCAACAAATTTTGCCATACCACATTATGATAATATAAACAATATGGTGGCTGTTTTTTGGGATGATCTGCATGAAGGATATTACGAGCAAGGAGAAATTTACTACTACTACGACCAAGATAACAATCGTTTTATAGTTGAATGGGATGGTATTGCACACAACGACTATTCGTGGCCTCCTAAGCAGGAATATTTTCAAGTGATATTACTTGATGAAGATTATTATAACACAACTACTGGTAATGGTGAAATTATTGCTCAATACAAAATTGTTAAGCAAACCCGTAGCAATACAATAGGCATCGAAAATAGCACACAGGATATTGGACTACAATATGTATATAATCGAGGGTATGATGCAACAGCATCAGTTTTAAGAAACGAAACTGCAATTAAATTTACTACCGAAATGCCACTGGTACTTGTCTCCATTGATGAAGAACCTGCTAGCACTTTAAACTCTAGTTTACAGCAAAACTATCCTAACCCATTTAGTATTCAAACTCGCATTAATTATTCAATACAAAAAAGTAGTGGTGTTACACTTAGCGTATATAATGTAAAAGGTGAGCTTGTTAAAACTTTACAAAATGGACATCAACAGGAAGGTGGCTACTCTGTTGTTTGGGATGGAACAAATGAAAAAGGAAGTAAGTTAAGTTCTGGCTTGTATTTTTATAGCATAAAAACAGATTACACAATAGAAACCCGTAAGCTGTTTATGTTAAGATAATGAAGATGTAGTTTGTAAGCTATTTATATTAAAGTGATTTCATAGCTTTGGCATTTAAATAGTTCTAAAATTAAACCCTGTTAAATAGGACAACAGTATTTATAAATAAGACTAAATTGGCAATTTGCAGTAGTCACTAACACAAATAAAATGTATAGTTTTTATCTATTACTATTCATGATTATCGTTGCTACAATTGCAGGTTTAACTGAGTTTTACCTTCATCAAAAACGGGTCTATTCTATTCCAATACGTATACACATAAATGGTACACGTGGCAAATCGAGTGTCACACGTTTGGTTGGGGCAGGTTTACGAGCAGGAGGAATATCAACCATAACAAAAGTAACTGGTACTTTTCCACGTTTAGTTCTCGAAGATGGAACAGAAACTTATATTCATCGCAAGTCATCAGCCAATATTATCGAACAATTATCCATTGTAAAATTTGCTGCTCGTCGTAGCCCACAAGCTTTGGTAATGGAGTGCATGGCTTTACAGCCACAATATCAGTGGATTACCGAAAACCAAATGATACATTCAAATATTGGTGTAATGACAAATGTAAGGATGGATCATGTGGATGTTATGGGACATACATTACCCGAAATTGCTGAAACAATGGGGAAAACAATTCCGAAAAATGAACATCTGTTCACATCTGAAAATATAATCCCACAAACTCTAAAAAAAATTGCTGATAAACGTAATACAACTTCTCATTTTATTGATTCTGGTAATATCACTTTAAAAGAAATGGATGGTTTTAGTTATATCGAACACAAAGATAATGTGGCGCTGGCACTGGCAATTTGTGAGCACCTCGACGTAGACCGTACAATAGCTCTATCAGGTATGCACGATGCTCTCCCAGACGAAGGTGCGCTAATGTGTTATAAGGTTGAAATGTATAATAAGCAGATGTTGTTTTATAATGCATTTGCAGCAAATGATCCCGATTCCACTTTGATGGTTTGGAAAAAGATAAGAGATGATATAGGACTGGAGGGAGTACGAATAATTCTTTTAAATACCCGTCACGATCGTATGGATAGAGCAAAACAGCTTGCAAAAATGGTAGCCACAAAATTAGCTGGGGAAATTGATTTTTTAATATTGATGGGGCAATCTACCGAGGTTGTGGAAAACATGACCATCGGCTATGGATTATCACGCAGTAACATTATAAATCTGGGATGGGTTGAACCAACTAAGGTTTTTGAAAAAATATTATCGGTTACAACCAAATCATCAACCATTGTTGCAATTGGAAATATGGGAGGCAAAGGAGCCGAAACAGCAGCATTTTTTGATAATAGAAGCACTAAAGTATCATGATTGAAATAGCAATTACACTGGGTTTAGTTTTTAGTTTGCTCTCGTACGAGGTATTTGGGTTGGCTGCCGGTGGCATTGTTGTGCCCGGCTATATTGCACTACAACTGTCACATCCCGAGCGTTTGGTTGGTATTTTCATTGTAAGCTTGCTCACTTACTTAATAATTAAAGCTTTAAGTAATTATACTTTTTTATATGGTCGGCGCCAGATGGTGTTAAGCCTATTAATTGGAGGCTTGTTGGCAAATTTCTCTCGGTACTTTTTATCCATCGACCTTGGAACTACAACATTAGAACTAAGTGCAGTTGGATGGGTAATACCCGGCTTAATTGCTCATTGGTTTAGTAAACAAGGTGTTTTTAAAACCGTGAGCGTATTATTTATTACTTCGGTATTGGTGAGATTGATTCTAATATTGTTTTTTGCCGGTGCGCTACTTCCTGATTAATTGATGTTATTAAAGATGAAATACAATAATGCAAACATAAGAAGACAAGACCGTTTACTTAATGAAGAATTAGCACTTGTGCTTCTTAAGCAAGGTGAATATGGTGTACTATCCATTCGATCAGAAAACGATGGCGTATATGCTGTTCCAATAAGTTACGCTTGGGATGGTAATCAGTACATTTATTTACATGGTGCAACAATTGGTCGTAAGCTTAGTTGTATTGATTTATATAATCAAGTATCTTTTTGTGTGGTTGGTAAAACACAAGTTATTTCTAACAAATTTACAACTGAATATGAGTCAATTATTTTAGATTGTTTTGCTGAAAGAAATTTACCAAAGAATGAACAAATGAACGCATTACAGCTTCTGTTAGATAAATATTCACCATCCGATAAGATTGTAGGTATAGAATATGCAAAAAAGTCATTTCATCGAACAGAAATAATAAGATTGAATATTATTAAGTGGTCAGGGAAATGCAAAAATATATAAACGTAATATTAGTAACCAATGTATAAATTTAGGGCAAAATCAAACATTGTACTTGGCGTGTTGTCATTACTATCGCTACTGGCTTTTATTGCGGTAGAGAATAGTAAAATCGACGTTAAACAAGACTGGTACGACGAAAAACTTGAGGCTGCTCAACTTTCACAATTAGCGGCAACTAATTTAAAAAACTACAGGCTCGAAAAAGGTATTTTCATAGAT
Organism: Bacteroidota bacterium; assembly: GCA_045267845.1. Lineage (GTDB taxonomy): Bacteria > Bacteroidota > Bacteroidia > Bacteroidales > F082. The sequence continues at coordinate 10,779 of JASFZK010000195.1, forward strand.
GAAGTAAATGACCCAAACCAAACTGCATTAATCGGTCAGGAATATACACTTACAACAACCGATCGTGGATATATTGAAGCTAAGCTTTCATCCACCAATCCAAATTTCGCAGCAGTTATTGTTCAATTGTTAAAAGATGCCGGATTAAAAGAAAATGACAATGTAGCGGTTGCTATGACCGGGTCATTTCCTGGTTTAAATATCTCCACTTTGGCAGCATTGGAAACTCTAAATCTAAATCCAATAATTATTACTTCTGTTGGTTCATCCAATTTTGGGGCTAACGATCCATTTTTCACATGGCTGGATATGGAAAATATGCTTAATAAAGCCGGAACTTTTCAAAGTAAATCAATAGCTGCATCCATGGGCGGTGGAGCCGATATTGGTAGAGGTTTAAGTCCCGAAGGTAGGGGTTTAATTGTAAAAGCTATCAAGCGAAATAATATTGAATTTATTAATGAGAAACATTTGGAAAACAGTATTGGTAAACGAATTGAACTTTATGATCAAAACAGCAATGGAAGACCTATTAAGGCTTTCATAAATATTGGTGGGGGTATAGCTAGTTTGGGTAATACAATTAATGGTAAGCTTATTCCCCCTGGCTTAACACAATTTTTACCAATGCGAAATTTTCCAGTACGTGGTGTAATAATTGAAATGGGTCAGCAGGAAATCCCTATAATCCATCTTCTAAATATAAACCAACTACTCACAGAATATGGATTGCCAGTTAGCCCAATCCCATTACCTGAGCCAGGAACTGGTGAAATTTTCGTACAAAAAAAATATAGCATTATTGTTACATCTGTGGCAACATTGCTACTTGTTATACTAATACTTGTTATCTATTTTAGCGAGCGTAAACATAATAGGCTTGGCGCAGATATTATTTTAACGTCAAAAAATCAAAGTTTGCATAATCATGAAAATGATGAATTGCCGGTTATATAATTACAAATGAATGAATAACACTTATTGATGCATCAAAAATGAAAAAAATATTTTTAAGTATATTAATTATAGGTTTTGTTTTTTCTGGATTAATGGCTCAATCCGGAAGAAAATCACGCTCAATAAAACCAACTGTTTTCCAAAAAAGAGTTACCACACAAATTGGTGAAAAAACCAGGTATTACTACTCATTAAATGACAAAAAACCATCAACAATTAATGTGCAAGGGCCTGGCAAAATACGCATTATAACTCGTGGACGATTTATTCCCAACGAGGGAAATAAAATAGCCTACGAAATTGTATATTCTGTGGATGGTGAAAAAGAAAATAGAATCAAAATTAAAAATGTTGAGCGCTCTAAAACAGCCATATATTTAAAGGGGTCACTTGGAGTTCCGGGGCAGCTAAAAGATTTTGAAATTGAAATTGGTCGTGGATATCACACCTTGGAGTTTTATATTACAGATAAGAAAATACCGGTTGCTGCGCGCTACTTTTTTACACCCATTAGGTATAAAAAACAAGAGTGGATTTCTTTTTGTCCCATAAGACCATCAACCCCTGTTGATTTAATCACAAAAGAATCAACTGTTAATTATTATAGGTTTTCCACTGAAAAACCATTAAGAGTTACAGTAAATGGCCCAACTGAATTGCGAGTTTTAACACGCATCGAAAACCACTATCAAATGAAAGGTAGAATTCATTACCGAATGCAGGTTATGGAAAATGGGGAAATTATAAATACATATCAGCTTAGTAGTAGGCGATCAGAAGTAACTATATACAAGGATAATACAGAACTAATTCCAGGTAAGGCCTGTGAATTTGTAATTAATGTTCCCGAAGGCAGGCACACATATGAAGTGCTTCCCTTAGATAAAGATAAAAATACTTTGCTTGGGCGTTTCCTTCTTCCTAAAAAAGATGTAAAACTAGAGTAAGATGAATAAGCTATTAGGTATATGTAAATATATTGATTGTTGATTGTTGATTGTTGATTGTTGATTGTTGATTGTTGATTGTTGATTGTTGATTGTTGATTGTTGATTGTTGATTGTTGATTGTTGATTGT
>JASFZK010000196.1:0-12999 GCA_045267845.1 Bacteroidota bacterium
TGGTTGTGAGTTGTCATTTTATGAGCAATTAAATCTCAAATATGCAACAATCAATATTCAATTATAAATAATGAATCGTCAATAATAAATATTGCGTACCTTTGTAAATATGACTACTCCACCTAACAAAAACATAAAACAAGCAGCTGAATTACTAAAAAACTCAAAATACACAACTGCTTTTACTGGAGCAGGAATTTCTGTGGAAAGCGGTATTCCTCCATTTAGAGGCGACACAGGATTATGGAGCAAGTACGACCCTATTGTGCTCGACATAAACTATTTTAACACCAACCCTTTGGAATCATGGACAGTTATTAAAGAAATATTTTACGATTTTTTTGGGAAAGCTAATCCAAATGGTGCTCATATTGCCCTGGCCAAAATGGAAAATACAGGTGTAATCCAAAATATTATCACTCAGAATATTGACAATCTACATCAACTTGCCGGAAGCAAGACCGTATATGAATTTCATGGAAACTCACACACTTTAATATGTACAAAATGTTCTGTGAAATACGGGATTAATGAAATCGACCTCAGCAACCTGCCTCTGATTTGCAATAATTGTGGCGGATTAGTTAAACCTGATTTTATTTTCTTTGGAGAAGGAATTCCGCCCATTGCCTATCAAAAATCAATTGATGCTGCACAGAAAGCAGATGTATTTTTAATTATCGGAACAACTGGTGAAATTATGCCGGCCAGTCAAATCCCACATATTGCCAAGCAAAATGGTGCCAGTATAATCGAGATAAACCCTGAGCGATCAAACTTCACAAATTCCATTACAGATATTTTTATTCAGGAGAAGGCAACAATAGCCATGAATCAATTTTTATTTGAGATTTGATTATTGAGTTTTATTAATTTGTATATTTGAGGCTCACTTAAAACCCAATATCATGATTAAATTACTAGATGGAGCTTCTGAAAGCACAATTGCCATTGAATTTACTGATGGCTATGAACTCAAAGATGAAAAAAAACTTGAAGGCATGTTTGAAGAAAAACTTGCTAAAGGAATTACGAGAATTAATTTTCTTGCAAAAATTGATAAAATAAATCTTAATGCAAGTAGCTGGAAAGCAATGTGGGATGATGGAATGTTTGCCATTAAGCATATGAAAAACTGTGGTCATATTGCAATAGTTGGCAATAGTAAGCTTGAAGAATTTCTAATTAAGATGGATAATGCATTTTTCGAAAATAAAAAAGCCGATAGAAAAGAAAAATACTTCGATGTGGCAGATATTGATAATGCCATGGGTTGGGCTAATGAATAAATGAAATTAGAAGTCAGAAGCTGGAAGTTAGAAGTTGAAGCTTGAAGTAAATAACTTCCAACTTTCAACTTTTAACTTTTAACTTTATAAACTTTCTACTTTACAAACTTTCTACTCCCCTCCTACTTCTGATAAACACCGCCTGAGCCATTTGTCCTAACATCAACTTTTGCAGGGCTACCACGATAGGTTAAATCACCCGAACCGTTTAGCACCACATTAAGTTGCTCAACAACATTTAAAGTAATATCGGATGATCCGGAACTGCTAACTTCTGCAGCTACAGCTGTAAAATTATATCCATCAAAGTCGCCCGAACCCATTACCCTTATTTTTAAAGTATTTGTTTTACCTGATAGTTCGATTTCACCCGAGCCCGAATTTTGCAAATAACAATCTTCTAGCCTTAAACCATCTGCTTCCAAATCACCCGATCCTGAGCTGTATACATTTAGGCTTCCTTTAACACCTGACAGTTCGGTATCGCCTGATCCATTCGATTTAAATTCTAAGTTTCGTACATCAAGATCAGCACTCAAATCACCTGAACCGCTAATCCCAATGAATAGGTTTTCTGCTTTAAAAGTGTTTTCAAATGTAATATCTCCAGAGCCTGAGTTTTTAACACTACTCAAATCAGGCATTGTAATGTGAACCTCTAATTTTCTTATATATCTAAATCCCCTTCCTTTCACATTAATTACAAGAGTCCCATTTTCTACTTTGGTCTCTATTAGGTTTATTAGGTTATCATCAGCAACAACAGTAATGAAGGTACTGCCCTGACTTATGAATAAATCAGCCGAACAAGTTAGTTTAATTTTAGTAAAATCAGCTGTGCTCCTGTTTTCAGATATCACATTACCGCTACCTTTTGTCTGCGAAAAGCCAAATCCGGCCATCAATATAAAAACTAAAGTAATTATAAGGTTTGTGTATTTTTTTAGTTGTGTTTTCATGTCTATTAATTTTAAAATTGATACAAGTTTTATTAATCTAATTTTTATGTTTATTCTACTGATAAATCAACAGATCCATATTTATAATCCAGTGTGATAACTGAGCTCGGATTTGCTCCTTTCCCAATAACACCCTTAATAACAGTTGATGTATGACCTACTTTTTTGTACGAAATATCAATTAATTTTTCAGGGAAATTAAAGCTGCCAAACTCACCCTCCAACTCAATCCTACAAGCAATATCTTTACTCAAGCCAATGGCTATTGAACCAAATCCGTTTTCAATTGCAATTGATGAAAATCCTTTATCAACGCTACCAATTTTTAAGCTGCCGTATTCAGTTTCAGCAACTAGGGTACTAATAAGTTTTTTTATTTCCAGACTCGAAAAATCAGCTTCAACATAGAGAGTATTGACCTCACCAATAACTGCGCTTCCACCCTCCAATTCCATTGTAACTGAAGATGCTTTACCAATAGTTATGCTAGAGTATTCGGTTTCTAGTGATACCTTGTTTGCATTTGACAAATTAAATTCTGAATAACTAATTTCAACATTGCCATCCATAATACTTGCAATATTGGCTTCACTAAAATTAAGTTCTATATTATTTTCAGCATTACTCAAGGAGCCTATTTCAAGGCTACTATAATCACTTGATATACTAGTTGGTCCAGATACTGACTCGACATAAGAAGTGCCAAAGCTTTGATCTAACTCAAAAAACACCGTACTAGGCATATAAATATCAAAATCAATTGACACTTGTATCTTACTATTTCCCTGCAATCGCTGGTTCAAATCGCAATATGCTTTAACTTTGCTAGAACTACCATCAACATCAACAATAACTTTATCGATAATTTTGGCAGCCATTTCTTCATCTTTTGTTTTCACACGAATTGTTACTTTAACTGCAATTTCATTTTTATCCCAGTTTCTACAACGCACATTACCATACTCGTGGTCAATAATTAATCTGGCATCTGACTTCACATCAATTTTTTTGTCAACTACAACTTTATCAATCCACTCCCCGGAATAAATATTTGCGAACATTCCTGAAAAGAGAAAAATAAAAATGGTTGCGGTAACTTTAATAAGTACTGTTTTCATCTTTCTATTATTTAAATTAAAAATTTGTAAACATGCTTCCTGCATGATACCCTTGCTGCGCATTATCTAATTGCTCAACAATATTATTTACTACTTCTACTTTCATTTTTTTATTATTCACAATAGCAGCTTTAAGCTTTTCACATTGTGGATTTTTCACATACTCTTTCTCAATTTTTGCAAGATTAGCATCGAGCTTATCCATTCTTTTTAAAGCCTTGATTTTTAATTTCTCAGCCTCCTCTTCAGATGGTGCTAGCTCATAAATCCGATTTAATCGTACAATAGTTAGTTCGTCATAATATGATTGAACCTTATTTAGTTCTTGTGAGTACACTATTTGAGATACATACATTTCATCTTGTAAATCTGTGTTATTTACAGTCTCCATAATTAGATAAGATGTAGTAACTAACAATAATAAAGCTGCAGCAATTTTTATTATTACAGATAGGTTATACTTTTTTGGCTTAGATACTAATCTCTTATTCAATTTACTTGCAAACCTTGCCTCATGACCATCATCAGGTTCGTTATCGTAAAAGTATGCCAAGTTCTCCTTTATTTTATTTTCCATATTAAACATAATTTCCTCCTTATATTAATTGGCCAGCTTAATTACTCCCTCAATTAGTTTTCGCTTTGCTCTCATATACCTAACTCTTACGTTATTGTATGGCAAATTGAGTATTTGTGAGATCTCCTGATGATCATAGCCCTCAAAAAGATGTAGCACCAAAATAGTTCTGTAATTTTCTGATAAACTTTTCAGCGAAATTTTTATTTCATCAAGCTTACTTTGTAGTTCATCAAAAGTATCTTCATCATTATCATCTGCAAAATCAACCAGCTCTTCATTAAGTTCAACTTGATTAGTAGTTTTTTTCATAGAGTCAATTGATTTATTAACTACTATTCGTTTGAGCCATGATCCAAAGCTACTTCTCCACTCAAACTTAGCAATCTTGTTAAAAGCATCAAGAAAAGCATCTTGCATAATATCCTCAGCCACAAAAGAATCATTAACTATGTAATAACTTGTGTTGTACATGGCCTTATAATAGAGATTATAAATATCCATTTGAGCACTTCTGTCATTCAAAACACACGCATCAATGAGTTCCTTGTGCTTAAATATCATGTATTTAGTGGTTTTTCCCATATAATTCTGCCCTAAAGACACCCAAATGTACTAAATGTTACACTTTTATGAAAATTATTTTTTTAATGATATATATTATAAAATTACTTTACATACCTTATTATCAATTATATAAGATGCTTATAAAGAGCACTGAACTATTAAAATTAATAATAAATTAATATATTTTTATTTTTTCTTCAAAAATATTTTCATGTAAAAATAAATACACTATGTTTGCACCAATTAATAATTATAATTATAGCAATGAAAAAAGGTACAGTAAAATTCTTCAACAATTCAAAAGGGTATGGTTTCATAACTGATGAAGAATCAAAAAATGAGTATTTCGTACACATCTCCGGTATTATTGATGAGATAAACGAAGGTGACGAAGTAGAATTCGAATTAAAAGAAGGTAAAAAAGGTTTAAACGCTGTAAATGTTAAGTTAGCTTAATATTAACTTTCTTAGATGAAATAAAAAAGCTGCTTTCTTTGAAAGCAGCTTTTTTTATGTCAACTAATTTGCTAATTAGTAATAATACTACCGTCCGGGGTAAATTTACAATTAGTAAATTCTAATCTTCTATGTGAAATACCTATGAAATTAAGTTAATAATGATTATTTTAAGAGTTCTTTCTTATGCAATAAAAAATACACTATGTTTGCACCAATTAATAATTATAATTATAGCAATGAAAAAAGGTACAGTAAAATTCTTCAACAACTCAAAAGGATATGGTTTCATATCTGAAGAAGAATCAAAAAATGAGTATTTCGTACACATCTCTGGAATTATCGATGAGATTAACGAAGGTGACGAAGTAGAATTCGAATTAGAAGAAGGTAAAAAAGGTTTAAACGCTGTAAATGTTAAGTTAGCTTAATATTTAACTTTCTTAGATGAAATAAAAAGCTGCTTTCAAAGAAAGCAGCTTTTTTTATGCCAACTAATTTATTAATCAGTATTAATCTTAATACTACCAGCTGACAAAATAATTTAATTATAGTTTCTAATCTTCTATGTGACTAAAACTTGCCCACCATTTGAAAGAAGTAGATAAAGTGGATGAAGTTGTATTTTCTTTTATATCAACAATAGTACCATCCTCAGCTTCTACTATCAATGAATAACTACATGAACCATCTACAACAGTACCACTAATATACATGTCACCATGATAATTAGTTGAAGGTTGAACAAATGAGAGCTCAAAATGATTCTCCTCAATTACATATATGTACGAACCGTCAATATCCATACATTTAATAGTATCCATATTCACACTATCTACTGAAACAACTGAATATTTAATTGTGTAATTAGGAATTGTGGGTGGATCATCGGTGCTCGACTTAGTGCAAGATAATGAACCAAGAAGAATAGTTGCCACAAGAATAAATGCTAATTTTTTCATAATAATCGCGTTAAAGTTAAGATAATAATTTCTCATTAATGTTTAATTATAAATTATTATATATCATTAAATATCAAATATTCTGACAAATATAATTATTTTTCAATGGCCATGATTAATAGTTATTATTTAACAACAATAAAGCTTACATGATAAACATCTCCCGTTGAAGTTTTGAGAGCAGCTATGTATAACCCTGCTAGAAACGAACCAACATTAGCAGTATACAAATCATTAGATTTAGTATTATCTATTACAGTACTAAAAACTAGCTGCCCTAATTGGTCATAAATAATAATTTCATGTAAGCTCATTTTGCTTGATGAAAAGCCAAAGGTTATTTGGTCTTTGGCAGGATTAGGGTATAGAAAAGCTTCCGTCTTTTTATTTTCATAATGATCTGTCTCTCCATTATTAACACCGGAGATTAAACCTGTATAGAAACTTGCTTTTTCCAAAAACACACCACTATCAAGTTTCCAGTCTGTAGCATCACCTATTGCTATTTTAATATGATACCATTCGTTCGGTATGACCTCATTCAATCCTCGAAATGGAGTTGTATAGGCATCGATCGCAATTCTATTAAATGTATAATTACTATTATTTGTATTATCATATAAGTATTGACAATTATTGCCACCTGGAGGTGGTGTGCAAAATTGTGTCTGGTTACCACAATTTACACTATTAATTGAAACTGGAGATGATGTACCAGGTATTAAAGCTATATTTATGGCATCATTCGTAAAGTCGCCATCAATACCAGGACCACTTAAAAAAACTCCCATTATATCATAATAACTAGTTTCTACATATTCGTGATACTCTTCTGAACCAAATACATAATTAAATGAAACCGTATCACTTATGGGCATAAAATCAAATTCAATTATACAAGCATCAGTAATATTTTGGTTACCTAGCATATTCAAATCAGAATCAGAGGGCCCTAATGTATTAGAGGATGCATTATAAGACGAACATGTATTTGAAGTTGCCAAATCACCCGCAAAACCAGTGGAGAGTACAATACCTTCACCTCTGACAAAACCAAAAAAATAACCATTTCTATAATAACCCACAGAAGATGGGTCGCCTGAAAACTCTATGTTTCTAATGGAAGAAGTACTCATACCTGACAGAAAGACTGTATCTACTAAAGCAATTACTTCTTCATTTGTTGTACATTGATAAATCGTAAAATTAAATTGACCTAATACTTCTTGCGATGAGCTAAATAAAACACCTACAATAACTACAGAAATAATGATGAAGCTTTTCATAAATTAATTTTATTGAGTACTGTACAAATGTATTAACTATCTAACAAACAGCCGCGTATAAATGACAAAAAAATTACAGTATTCATTTAACTAAATTAGGTATTTATTAAATAGTATATTAGAGCTATTCAAATTTGGAAAAATATAGCTTTTTACTCTACTACCATATTTTTTATCTCAATTACTCCTTCACAACCTTTACCCTATAAATTATTCCCTTATCACTTGTAAGTTTAATAATATAAATTCCACTTTTATATCTACCTAAATCAAACAAATAACTCTCTTTGGTTTTTTGAATATTACCCTTTTCAACAACAGTACCTTCCAATGAAAATATCTGATAATTAAATATATGTTCATAAGGCAATGTTATTTCAACCAAACCAGTTGTAGGTATTGGGAAAGCTGACAGACTCCCATTTTCACAATGTGAGCCAATATCATAAGTAATATCTGTACAGCCTACAACACTCAATTCGGCAGCCGACGACCATGCATTACCGTTAACCTCAGACAAGCCTACAAGTCTAATATATTTTCCAATTATTGATGGATTGAAACTGATACTTTGAGGAGCCGCAGTATTTTCAAACTCACCCGTACTAACAGGCTCTCCCCACTCTAAGCTATCTTCACTAATATATAATTCATACTCTTTAATTCGTCCATTTTGCCCTTCTTGCCGGTTTAATAGAGTAAACTCAAAAAGGCGGTAAGTCTCACCCAAATCAATTTGTATCTCATGTGGATAAGGATCCTCTCCAGTACTCCATCTGGTATGCCAAATTGTTGAAGGATCATCATCAAATGCCATGATTGCTAATCCGGGATAATTAACTTCCTCGCTATCAACATAAATCAACTCCCAATTATCTTTAGGAATATTTGCAGGGTTTTCACAATCGTCAATGGAAGGACAGGTAGTTGCTGTAATTGCATCTTCAAAATACTTGGAGTATGTACTATCGCCTTTGGTAACTGTGAAATTAATACTATAAGTTCCCTCTGCACCCAGCACAACCTTTGGGTTTCGGATATTTGGATTATCAATATATTCTGGTTCAGGAGTTATATCCCAGTTCCAAGCCACTAAATCATGATTAATAATCGAATGGTCTTCAAATTGAAGAGTATCAGTCATACAGTTCACCGATGCCTTCTCGAACCAAGGATTAATTATTGGGCTAAATTCAGTTTGTTGCAAAGGAGATTCCCATACACCAGCTTGTCCGGCAACACGCAATTTGCCATCTCTAAAAAAAGGTAAGGCAAGATTTACATAATTCCCAGCAGGATAATTATTGTCGTACAATTCCCAATCATCCATTGCTTGAGATCGATAGAAAACTTTAGCAGTTTGCCCATTTCTTGCATTTGTGAATAGATACACCAAATCTTCGCCATTATTGTCTGGTTGAATCACAATATTTTTAGTGTATTCAAGTAGAGTACCACTCCAGTCTTCCCAGGTATCACCACCATCTACCGACTTAAATACTTTTCCAATATCTGCCGACCAGGTTCCATTTTGCAAACAGGCATAAATAGTATTTTCATTATGAGGTGATATGGCGAAGAAAGTTTTCCCCTTCCAATATGATGTACCATAGATTCCGCTTGTAAGAGAAGGTTTTAATATCCATGTTGTACCTTCATCTTCACTTTTATACAAACCACGATTTACCACATCTGCGTAAAGCACATTGGGGTTGCTATAACTAATTTGTAGAAAACGGACTTTATTATTAAAATCAAATAACATATCATAGGATACTCCACCATCAATACTTTTCCAAAAAGCATTTCCTTCGCCCAAGTAGATTGTGGTATAATAGTTGGGATGAAAAACCATATTCCCCCTCCTACCCCCATATTCATCCATATTTGGATATTTGCTAAAAATAAAACGCCCTTGAGGCTGTCCCTCTGCAGTTTCGGGCAATATCCAGCCATTTCCCAAATCGTTAAAAGCCACATGCCTACTTTTACCTTGTAACACCCAGCCTGTTGGCGATTCAGCACCACCCATTCTTAATGCTTTTGGTTGATAAAAATCTGCCATAGCGGTATTTCCATTGTGGTATCTGCCTCCAACAATAATATCTTCATTCCACCCTTGGTCGAAGCCCCACATATCTGAGCCTACAATTCCATTAATACGTGCATAATAATTATCTGTAATGGTGAAATTATCAGTAGTGTAAGAAAACCCACCATCAGTACTCACCCATGTTTCGCCATTGGATAGCAATTTCATATCCTGAATATCGGGATGAATTGCAAAATTACCTGAGTAACCACCAATTGCTGTAAATTGTTGCCCTCCATTTGAAGACTTGAAAAGTGTTGTTGTTCCAGCAAAAATTAAATCTTCATCAATTAGTGAAATTTCCAGTACAAGGTCAAAATAACCCTGTCCGTTATTCATTGGAAAAGTTCCGGTTTGACCGGTTGCCAATAAGTTCCATGTCCATGATACTCCTTGTAAATTTCCTTTATAAAGATACGGAGTGTTATCAGAACTCAGCATAACTGCCAGCACTACATCTGGATTATCGGGTGTAATGGCAAGTAAACCACCACTAGCATCAACAATATTATCAGGAAAACCTAACTGTTTAATAAAACTTGAACCACTATCCCCTGATGCATAAACTGCAAATTTGCCATTATCTTTACACATAGCATATACATTATTATTGTCATCGGTTTTAAACTCAACATCATAGGATTTTAATGGTAAACTTTGCGACCAAGTATTACCATCATCATCACTTTTATAAACTCCGGTCGTGGAAGCGGCAATAATTATATTAGGGTTAGTTGAATTTATTTTTAGTCGGTTACTCTGAAACATATTTCCAGATGACAATAATGGAATCCATGTTAATCCACCATCAGTGGTTTTGTGTACCTGCTCACCTGCAGTAACATAAACTATATCTTCATTGGTTGGATGAATAGCCACTGCTGTAACGCCACCTCCAAAAAAATAACCGGGAGCAACAAGTTCCCAATTAACTCCCTTGTTGGTTGTTTTATTTACGAAACCAGTTTCAGTACCACAGTACAAAGTGTTTTCGTTGGATGGTGCCACATCAAAGGAATATACATTTACCTGCCACGGACAAGCAACTGGAGGAGTTGAACTTCCCTCCTCATTTAACCAGTATGTCTCTTTTGGTCCTAAAAAAGTCCAATCAGAATTTGATCTTGAAACACGAGCTCCATGATTTGATGAATTAAGCTGTGACTCATTGAGGTTTTTACGATACAATTCAAGATCGGGCAATGTAATGGTACCATCATTTAAAATATAAGGTGAAATTGCACGACGCCAAATTTTAAAATATCGTATTTCAGGCGATTTATTTCCTGGATGCTGTACCATATACATTTCAAACTCTTTTGATATTTCAAAATAGTTTACCGGATATTCAAACATCATTTTTGCCCAGTGTGGGAAATCTTCATTATAAGCGGGCTTGTAACTTTTTATTACTCCAGGAATATTATCGTAAGGTGTGTACTCTGGTTGTGCTATGGATAAACTAATCGTAAAAACAAGCACTACAATAAGTAGGTGTTTAATATCAGATAATTTCATTTTTCGTTGATTTATGAAAAATCCAAAGGTAATCAAATCTTAAAATTTCATACATCTTATATAAAAAATCATAACATCTACTAGGATAACCCATAGTATTATTGCAGTATCAAAAAAGGCTAAAACAAATAACAACTAAACTAAACACTAACTAAAACGTAAAAAGATGAAAAAAGGAATGATTAAAAATTGGATGTTCATAGCAGCGATTCTATTTGGATTAGGATTGTCATCATGCGACAAAGAAGTTGATAATGTTAATGACGTTGCAGACGTTACAACAATTAAAAATAATAATGCTACTGAGTCTGATCTTGATGGGTTATTGTATATGCGTGAAGAAGAAAAGCTTGCTAGAGATGTTTACATATACATGTACAATATGTACCAAATTCCAGTTTTTGATAACATTTCGAAAAGTGAAGATTTTCATAGTAATCAAATTTTAGGACTTATAAATTATTTTGGATTGACTGATCCGGCACTTCCCGGAAACGGCACTTTCACAAACCCCGACTTGCAAGCATTGTATGATGAACTAATAGAAATGGGGAACGATTCATTAATAGCTGCACTACTAGTTGGAACAACAATTGAAGAAGTTGATATTATTGATTTGGAAACTTTTATTGATCTAACAACTTCTGATACCATTAAGATGGTTTACGAAAGACTAAAGTGTGGTTCGGGGCATCATCTAAAAGCTTTTGTTGCACAGCTGGCATTCCGCGGATATGAGTTCACTCCACAGTTGCTTACTCAAGAGCAATTTGAAGAGATTATGACAAATACTGGTGCTTGTGGTGAATGCGTAGACCCAACAATATATGACATAACCGAAGAGGAAGAAGCCGGATTACTTTTTATGCGTGAAGAAGAAAAGCTGGCACATGATGTTTATGTGTATTTATTTGACCTTTGGAATATTCCAGTTTTTGATTTTATTTCAAGAAGTGAAACTGCTCACACAAACAGAGTACTAGCCCTAATTGAATATTTTGACCTCGAAGATCCTGCATTACCAAATGCTGGTGAGTTTACAAATCCTGATTTACAAGCACTTTACGACCAACTTATTGAACAAGGAAGTGAATCGCTAATTGCAGGTTTAACGGTTGGTGCCACAATTGAAGAAGTTGATATTATTGATTTAAAGGTAAGAATGGAAGTAGCAACAAACAATTCGATACTCACTGTTTATACCAATTTAATGTTGGGCTCAGAGGCTCACTTAAGAGCTTTTGTAGCACAATTAGCTATACAAGGAATCACCTACGTACCTCAATTTTTAAGTCAAGAGGAGTTTGATGTTATAATTAATGGTGGTTAATAATTAGTGGCTCTAAGAAAACGTCAATAACAGCGTTACGCTTGCATTTAGAACCAGTCATCCCGACGATACTGTCTGGACTCCTGTATTCTAAACACTTCGCAAGCCTTGTTCTTGATGCCTTCTTAAAGCCATTTAAAAACAAAGAGTTTTCATTAGACACTAATTAGGAGAATCCATAAACCTGATTCAACTAAACCAAGGACCTGAGCATATTACTTGGGTCTTTTTTTATTTGTTCAATCGGACATTTTTATATTTAAAGATGTCAGTACAATTAATCGTACTTTTGATACATCAATAAATACTCACAAAATGAAAAATAATCTTTTACTATTCATTGGCTTTTTGTTAACTAGCTCCTTTCTTTTTGCAGATAATGGTGACACAATAGTTGTTCAAACCATAGACTATAACACCCCTGTGCTACCAGGATGGAATAGTCCTCGCTCAGGTAAATATTTATTTCCTGGCGACACAATTAGCTTTTCAAAAGTACTGATGTCGTACAAGCTTAAGTGTGACCCTGATCAAAGTCCGGCTTGTGGTGAATGGGATTACACAACTCATACAAAAATATGGGAGCATACTGGTGTTTATGATTCAACACTATATTATCATGCTAACTATATGGTTAACAATCAGAGTCCGGATAGCTTTATGATGATGCTAACCCCTTCATATTCATATGATGCCATACTCGAATACTCTAACCAAACTATCCCCACAAATACTGCAGAGCCTGGAGATGGAACTCAGGAATTAACTATTCCTTTTGATGAAACTTCCATTGATGGAAGATCTCAATTCATATATACTTCAACAGAGCTACAAAATGCTGGTTT
>JASFZK010000197.1:0-6661 GCA_045267845.1 Bacteroidota bacterium
CTCAGGGCCTCTACCACTTTGAAACATTGTATTTAACGAATATGTTGCGAAAAGATTAATAATTCCATATCCTAATCTTACGGTTGCATCAAATTTAAATGGTCGTAAATAAAAGCTATCAAAGTTTTTTACAATATTTCTGCTGTTAGCATTAGGTGTAGTATATGCAGTTGGAAGAAGTTCGTCAGTACCAGGATCTCTCAGGTAGTATATTTTGTTTGCTTCGTTAAAATATACTTTGGTATGTGTACTTATTCTCATTTTAGTAACAACACCAACCGCAAAATGGAATCTTTTAAGGTATCGGTCATGGTTGGTTTGAACTTCAAATATTAGGGGTATTGTTAGGTACATTGCGGTTAGTTTCGTTTTTCTAACAGAAACATCTTCCATATAATAACCTTTTAGTTCTGAGTTATCTGTGGTTAACATTGTATTATTACTAAAACGATAATTATTCCACGAAAATCCAAGCCCTGTTACCAACCCAACTGTTTTATTTTTATTTAATGAAATATTCTGTTCGTAAATATTCAAATTAACAGCAATCGAATTCTCATATCTTAAGTTCAGGTAATCATTTTCTTTGCCCCAGTTTGTATTAAATTCAGGAGTAACATAACCATTTATACCAAGTTCAAATCCACCCCAGTGTCCGTTAAATCTTTTTACTTTACATCTTTTCCAGCTTACGTCGCCATCATCAGTAACTACTAATGTATGTCTTCCAACAGTTATTTGAGTTGTGTCACCATCAACTACTGTAACATTTAATGTGCCTATATTAACCGATGTTGTGTCTGCGTCAGGATAATTACCCGTTGTATATTTTGTTTGCACAATTACATTTTCTGAACCTTTACTCTTTTTAATTATTACTGTTTCGGGTGTCGAAACATAGCTAACATCGGCTGCTCCTGATACTTGATAGTTTAAATTTGATTTTGCATTTACAAAACAGCTACTTGCACCGCTGGCTTTAACGATTGTGCTAGTTGTAATAAGTTCCTTCCCATGAAAATCAGAGGCTCCACTACTTTCAACCACACTTGATATTGCTGTACCAGCCAATGTAACATCCGATGCTCCTGATATTTTTGTTTCGATACTTTTGAAATCAACGTTTAGATCCACATCTGAAGCACCACTAACAATAATTTTCAGGTTATCGCCCGTAAGTACATTTGTAGAGTTAACATCAGATGCGCCAGAAACCTTAATTAATTTAATATTGGGTACTGTTACATAAAATTTTAAAATTTTATACTTCTTAATTTTATGTGTGTTGAATCCGAATTCTAGTGTGTTGTTTTTAACATCCACAGTAACATATTCCTGAATATTGGAATCTGTTTCAACTACAACTTCATAGTTATCTCCCTGGGTGAGAACCACCGTTGAGGCACCGTCAATTTTAATACCATCAAAATCATCAATACTTCTTGATTGTTTTGTTATTTCACCATTTCCACGTATTTGTGCTACTAATGGAATTGATATTGTAAATGCCAACAGCATCATTACTATATTTATACTAACTTTTTTCATGATTATTTATTATTAATGAATTTGCTAGTATGACGCAGTGTGTTTGTAATTTGTTACAGGTAGATGTAAATAAAATTAAGATTCGGTTATTTCCAACTTAAACCCAATGCCATGTACGTTTTGGATTTTTACATTTGGATCTTCTTTAAGGTACTTCCTGAGCTTGGCAATAAATACGTCCATGCTTCTTCCAATAAAATAGTCATTTTCGCCCCAAACAGTTTCCATTGCTACTTCTCGTGGTAATAAATTATTTTTATTTTCACATAGTAACTTTAACAGGCCTGATTCTTTACGTGTTAATACCCGCTCGTTGTCGTTAATTTTTAAAGTAAGATTTGAATTGTCGAATGTAAATTTGCCAATTGAAATAATTTTTTTTGATGAATCAATCGATCCCTCATTTAATAATGTACATCTTTTAAGTATTGCTTTTATACGCAGGCTTAGCTCTTCTGTACTAAATGGTTTGGTTATGAAATCGTCACACCCTACTTGAAATCCTTTTATTCGATCTTCTTTAAGGTTTTTTGCAGTTAGAAAAATAATTGGAACCAGTGAGTCTTTTTCTCGTATCTCCTGAGCAGTTTTAAACCCATCTTTCTTAGGCATCATTATGTCAAGAATTACTAAATGATATTTGTTTTCGTTAAATAAATCAACTCCTTTTTCACCATCTGGAGCATGATCAACTTTATAGCCAATCATTTCCAAATAATCTCTAAGTATCATGCTTAAGTTTGGATCATCTTCAACAAATAATATGCTAATCTTCTTTTCATCTTCAATCGAAGTTTTTTTGTTTTGTGTTCCCTGGTCAGTCATATCTTATTATTTGTTATTTTTCAAATTCACTTCTTCTTTTCATTAATAACACCACAAATTCCATAAAAATACATTTAGCTCTAATTAGTTACTTGTTGCAAAATAGTATTATTTAGCTTTTGCAGATGGAAAAAAAATCTTAAAATCAGAACCTTTTCCTAGTTCACTCGTAAGTTCTATTCTACCTCCAAGCTGGTCAACAATTGTTTTCACATAATATAATCCTAATCCAAAGCCTCTAACTTCATGTATGTCACCAGTTGGAACTCTGAATAAATTTTTAAATATATCTTTTTGATGATCTTTACTTATCCCAATACCATTATCTTTAACAGATATCACAATTGAATTATTCTCATTCCAGCTTGTTACTATTATAACTGGATTTCGGGGTGAGTATTTTATTCCATTTTCTATTAAATTGTAAAGTAGGTTTAACAAATGTACTTGATCGCCCATAATATAAGGATTAGGTGCATTTTGCTCAAGTTCAAGTGTAATATTTCCTTCAGCTATTTGTAATTCAAAGCTATTAACAGCATCTTCCAGTAACTCATCCATATTAACTTTAATAATTTTAAACTGCTGATTGCTACTTTCAAGTATTGCTACTTGAAGTATTTGTTCAACCTGGTTTTGAAGACGCCTGTTTTCATCTAGTATTATTGATGCATATTTTTTAATTTTAACTGGATCAACAATTACTTCTTTTCTTTGAATCATTTCGGCTGCAAGCGATGTGGTAGCAATGGGAGTTTTAAACTCATGCGTCATGTTATTGATAAAGTTACTTTTTATCTCTGATATCTTTTTTTGTTTTAGTATTGTAAGTATTACAAATGTGAAGCTAATTATCAAAATTATTAAAAAGAGTATTGTAAGTATTAGCCATAACTCCATGCGATGCAATAGAATATGTGTTTTATTGGTAAAAAATATACTTAAATAATAGTCGCCTGGCTTGTATATGCTCGACAACGAGAATTGAAATTGCGATTCAATTAATTCGTCCTCATGATTTTGATAATCTCCAATTACAAATTTATAGTTGTATTTACTATAAATGCCGTAATAATATTTACTTTTTATTTCCATGCACTTAAGCTCACTGTCAACAAGTGAATCTAGTACATCCAATTCGATATAATCCGTAATACTATGTTTGTTATTTCGGCATGATAATTCTACGAGTTTTTTTTGAAAAGTTGTGTCATTCTTAATTAATAGAAATTGATTAATTACACTCTTAAGTGCAATGCGTACACTGTTATCAAACTGATCCTCTTTTAGTTTAAAAGCAGTATTAACCCAATAGGTTTGTGTTAGCAAAATACCAGCCAGTGATAAAGTAGTAATTATTACGATTAATAATATTGTTTTCTTCTTCATTTACATTGTAAATTCCACCTCAAAAGTAGTCTGAAAAAGTGGATTAATCAAAAATTAACATTTTGTTAACAGTAATTAACATCCAGTTAACACCCGTCATTATATGTTAGTTATAGTTTTGTGACATAAATATTATCTAAAGAATATAATTATGAAAGTTAAAGTATTAGCACTCACATTTAGCATGCTTTTTTTTGGTAGCATTACTGTAAATAGTTTTGCACAAGTATTGTCAGCTCAAAATTCAATAACAATTGTTGATAATGATGACGACAAAGATAAGAATAAGAAGAAAAGTACAGCAAAGTGTGATGACAAAAAAGGAACTGCTAAAGTTAAAGATTGTGATACAAAAAGAAGTTGTTGTGGAAGCGTTAAGCTAAAAGACGACGATTGTAAGGATAAAAAGTCTGATAAAGACAAAAAATAGCTTTTTCATTAATTAATTTGGTTTGAGCCTCCTGAATGTAAGTTTAGGGGGCTTTTTTTGTTGCATAATGAAGAAAACAAACTATTTTTGCAATCTTATTTATAATGAAACTAAATAGTTGATAATGGAAACAATCGGACTCTTTTACGGCTCTACTTACGGAATGACTGAAAAATCAGCAACAAAAATTAAGCAAGCTTTTGGCAAAGTAAAAGTTGATATTTATAATTTGAAAGATGCATCAGTAAAGGATATGATGCAATATACTAATCTTATTTTTGGCACATCGGCATGGGGAATAGGCGAGATGCAGGATGACTGGGAACTTACAATCGACAACCTGTCGTCCATCGATTTCTCCGAAAAGAAAGTAGCATTGTTTGGACTGGGCGACCAAAAGGAATATCCAGAAAGTTTTGTTGATGGATTAGGTACACTCTACTGCAGATTACCTTTTAAGCAAAATATTGTCGGCTTTTGGCCGGTTGATGGTTATAATTATTATTTTTCATTGGCTGATAAAGACGGTGCTTTTGTTGGCCTTGTGCTGGATGATCATAATCAAGAAGACTTGTCAGATGAAAGAATTGCTAATTGGGTAGCACAGCTAAAAAAGGAATTCAAGTAATTATTACCGTTTATAATGCTCTGAGGCATTATTAATTTGCATAGGTTGTTCATACAAAATTTGCATTCCAGCTAAATTTTATTAAACTTTTATACTTTATGGATAAACATATAATTGTGTCTGCCACATTTATGTACTTTTGCCCAAAATTAAATTTATGCTTACTAATTATATAGTTTGGAATATTCGTCCTGAGATATTTATTTTGCCAGATGACCTCCCGCTAATTGGCGGATTTTCAGTTAGGTGGTATGGCTTATTATTTGCCATGTCGTTTATTTTTGGATACATTATTCTTCAACGGATGTTTAAAAAAGAAGGTGTACCCATTAAGCTTCTTGATGAACTTTCAACATATATGATTATTTCCACAATTGTTGGAGCACGACTAGGGCATTGTCTCTTTTATCAACCTGCATATTACCTTGAACATCCCATCGATATTCTGAAAATTTGGGAGGGTGGACTAGCAAGCCATGGAGCAGCAGTAGGAATATTTGTTGGATTATATCTGTTCTCCCGAAAATACCATAAGCATTATCTGTGGGTATTCGACCGAATTGCTATTGTGGTTGCACTGGCAGGTTTTTTTATCCGAACAGGTAATCTAATTAACTCCGAAATTTTTGGTGATGTAACTACACAGCCATGGGGAATGATATTTGTAAGAGTATTTGGCGAGGGCTATCCAATTGCCCATCATCCAACACAAATTTATGAAGCAGTTGGCTATTTGTTGTTATTCGTTTTTCTATTTACTTATTACTGGCGACATAACGGCAAACCATCCGAAGGTGCAATATTTGGATATTTTCTTCTGATACTTTGGTCAATTAGGTTTTTAATTGAGTTTATTAAGCTACCACAGGTCGATTTCGAAAATACTATGTTTTTGAACATGGGTCAGCTTCTTAGTATTCCATTAATAATTGCAGGTGGTTATTTCCTTGTAAGATCTCACAAAAAATAAACTACAAGCATTACAAATACACGTTAATACTCAATATGTTTAGGATAAATATTAATATTTTAATAATTGCATTGTTTTTTACAATTTTGCTCGGTTGCGATAATACAATTACCAATAATAATGGTGAGCAAAATGTTGACGAAACTGAGCCCTATGTCCCAAAGTTAGTTTACGGAGTTTATGTTGATACACTTCAGGTTATAACAGGTAAGGTAAAGAAGAATGAGTTCTTGTCAGATATCCTTTTAAAATATGGAATTAATTATGGTGATATCGATTATATTGCCCGTAACACAAAGCACATTTTTGATGTTCGTAAAATAGTTGCTGGTAATAATTACTCAGTAATTTGTTCATCAGACTCCATACAAAAGGCGCTATATTTTGCTTATGAGCTATCACCGTCAAAGTATGTTCTTTACAGCTTTGGTGATTCAATTACTGTACAGCATGGTCAAAAAGAAATAGTTACCAAAACCGACACCACAACCGGAGTAATAAGTTCGTCATTGTGGAATGCCATGGTTGATAATGGTGCCGACCCAAATCTTTCCAACGATCTTTCGGAAACATATGCATGGACAATTGATTTTTTCGGACTTCAAAAAGGCGATACTTATAAGGTAATTTACGAAAAACTCTTTGTGGATAGCACCTATGTTGGTTTAAAAAAAGTTGTTGCTTCAATGTTTTACCATGGAGGCGATAGTCTTTATGCTTTTTATTTTGAGCAAGACGGTAAAGGTGATTATTTCGACGAACATGGTAATAGTTTGCAACGTACCTTCCTTAAAGCCCCTTTGCGATTTACCCGAATAAGTTCGCGTTTTTCCAATAGCAGGATGCACCCGGTTCTTAAAATTCGCAGGCC
>JASFZK010000198.1:0-21082 GCA_045267845.1 Bacteroidota bacterium
AAACAGAATTAACAATACTTATCCCCGCTCTATGAGTGTTAATTCGAGAATAGGGGTATTTTTACACTGAAAAATGGGGTTTGTGCGCAAACTCCCGTTTAAAACAATTTAACCAAACCTACTGTAAATAAGAAAATTGATTAAATTATTAGACTAAAATAAATATAAGAAGATACATGAATTGTAAAAATTGCAATACCGAAATAAAACAAAACTATTGCCCAAATTGTGGGCAAGCAACTAAAATTAAAAGAATTGACGGAAAATATATTGCATACGAAATTGGAGAGGTTTTTAATTTTGAGCGAGGAATTTTATTTACTATTAAAGAATTATTAATAAGACCGGGAGAAAATATTAGAAACTTCATATCAGAAAACAGAAGAAGACTCGTAAAACCTATTATTTTCATAATCGTAACTTCTTTAATTTATTCGCTGATAAACCATTTCTTTCATATTGAAGACGGTTATGTAAAATATGAAGAAACAAAACAATCAACAACAGGATATATTTTTCAATGGGTTCAAGACCATTACGGTTATGCAAATATTATTATGGGAATATTTATTGCCTTTTGGACAAAATTATTTTTCAGAAAATACGATTATAATTTTTTTGAAATCTTAATATTATTATGTTTTGTAATGGGAATTGGAATGTTAATTTATTCTGTTTTTGCACTATTTCAAGTTCTAACTCATATTGATTTAATGCAAGTTGCAGGTATTATAGGTTTTCTTTATTCAGCTTGGGCAATCGGACAATTTTTTGATAAAAGCAAATTTTTAAATTATGTTAAAGCACTTTTTTCTTATCTTTTAGGTTTTTTGACATTCTCTTTAACTGCGATATTAATTGGAACTTTAATCGACTTAATAATTAAACAATAAAAATATGAAAACCATTAAATCAATTAACTTTTTTTTTGTAATTATAGCACTCATTTTAGGACAGGCATTGTTTGAGCAATTCGACTTTGAGAATCTAACATTTGAGAAACCTGCACTTGCCATTGTTTACATAATTGTATTTGTGATCTCCATTTACTTGATTGTAAAAAAACCAAAAAATAGACCTGAAGAATAAAAAAAGTGCCGCAGATATACAAGCAAAACCGTTAGCAATAAGCGGGTACGCTAATTTATTATAATATTTATTTAACTAAACCACTATGGACTGCAAGTCCATAGGTTCAAAAAAGAAAGAATGAAATTCTTATTGCAAAATAATATTATCATTGTCCAAGTTAGAAGGTTCTCGATGATGCTCAAGATATTCTTGAACCATTTCGTCTGTTATATTCCCAGTACTCCAAACTCCATAACCAATAGCCCAGAAATGTCTACCCCAATATCTTTTACTAAGATCGGGATACTCTTCTTGAAGTCGCCGGGACGTTCTTCCTTTCAATCGCTTAACAAGATCACTTATACTTTGAGAAGGGCGATATTCTATATGGATGTGAACATGATCTTTACTGATAACTCCTTTAAGAATTTGGACATCTTCAGTATCACATATTTGCTTAACCAAATCCCTACACCTAACTTGAATATCTCCTTTGAGAACTTGAAATCGATACTTTGTGACCCAAACTATATGCGCAGTCAAAACAGACACTGTATGACCCATCCTTCTTTGTTTCTTCATCAGACAAAGTTAATAAAATGTGTAGCAACTGAAAGTCTTGCACTGAAAGTGCATAGTTTCAACTAACGAATGAGACCAATGAAAAAACTAAATACAACCGTAGTTCGCAGCCACTTTCCTGCTTTAGCAGGCACATGGGCATTTTTCGATAATGCTGGAGGGGCACAAGTACCAAAGCAAGTTGGTGATAAAATTCTCGATTACCTTTACACAACAAATGTACAACACGGTGCATCGTATAAAATTTCGGTAGAAGGTGGAAATAGAGTAGCTAGGGCACAAAAACTTTGGGCTAAAGCAATTAATGCCAACGAAGGAAGCGAAATTGTCTTTGGTTCATCTGCAACAGCTTTACTACAAAATTTATCACGGTCAATGGCCCAACAGCTTGTGCCTGGCGATGAAATAATTGTAACTAATTGTGATCACGAATCTAATATTGGTCCATGGAATAGCTTAAAAAAGCATGGCATTGTAATCAAAGAATGGAAAGTTAACCCACACAACTACATTCTTGAAATTGACGAATTAGCAAAATTAATTACCAACCAAACAAAGTTGGTTGCATTTACACACGTATCCAATATTCTGGGGAGTATAAATCCCGTTAAGGAGATTACAAAATTTGTGCATGATAATGGGGCTAAGGTTTGTGTTGATGGAGTTGCGTATGCACCTCATAGACTAATTGATGTACAGGATTGGGATGTTGACTACTATGTATTTAGTTTATATAAAGTTTACGGACCACATTATTCCATACTTTTCGGTAAAAAGCAACTACTAAATGAACTACCCGGTATTAACCACTATTTTATTGGGCTTGATGAAGTTCCTTATAAATTACAACCAGGCAATGTAAATTACGAACTTACATATGGTAGTGAGGGGATAATTAATTATTTTGAAGATATTTATAATCAGCATTTTGACGATACTAGTAAGCCGTTATACTCACAGCTAGTAGATATTTTTGATTTGATTTCCATACATGAGGAAGAACTATCAAATACTCTAATTAAGTTTCTTAATACTAAAGATAATGTAATAATTATTGGTGAAAATACTTCCAATAAAGAAGTACGTGTTCCTACAATTTCATTTATTGTAAAAAACATTAAAAGTAGTAGTATCCCTATTTTAGTTGATCCACACAATATTGCAATCAGATGGGGCGATTTTTATGCCAGACGTTTAATTGAAGATTTAGGTTTATCAGAATTGGATGGCGTAATTAGAATTAGTATGATTCACTATAATACACTGGAAGAAGTTGCTAGTTTAATTAAAGTCCTTGACGAAATACTCTAATAGTGAGCTACACCAAATACTATTTTTCAGTTAGAGTTGTATACATTGATATCGAATCTAATTGATGAAACTCCTAATCAGATGATTGTACGAGCATCTTTTTAAATAAAATAACAATCATAAATTGGTGGTATAGTTCGTATTGCAGCTATGTCAATTGTTATTAATTGCCACATAAAAAATTAAGCGTGCTTATCTATAAATACAGATATACACGCTTTTATATTATTATTTTATTTGCGACAAAATAATAATGTTATTACTCCAATTTATAATTGACTATAATATATAGCCTTATGGAGTATCGAACCAAAAATCCTACCTTTTGGTGTTTTTATTTAATATTTTCAATTATTGCTTCTAATTTTTTAAGCCTTAAAAGTAAAGTTGAATTCTGCCCTTTTAAATTCTCAATTTGTTTTTGCTGCTCCTTAACAGAGTTAACAAGGATATATAGTAACTCACTAGAGTCAACTTCCTTAAAATCAGTAATACCTTTTATTTCTTTTGAAGTTACCATAGTAGGAACAATTTTTTCTATTTCTTGTGCTATAAGCCCAACATAAGTATCTGTACCCCACTCAAATTCTTCTTTATAGTTATAACTCACAGGACGAAGTTGAAGCAATTCATCCAATCCTTTGGAATAATTCTCTACATTTTCTTTTGAACGAGCATCAGAAAATACTGCCCAACTACCACCACCAGGTTTATTGGCTGCACCGTATACTGATAATATTGCAGTTGGCGATGCGGTGCCGATGCCAACGTTGCCTCCTCCACTTGCAAGAAATACAGATCCGTTACTATAATGATTTACGTAAGTATGAGTTCCACTCTTACTATCAAGATGAAGGTTTCCATCTGATGTACGCACCCACGCCTCAGTTGTTCCTGTACCCCACCCACCAAGTAATAAACTTCTCGAATAAGTAGAATTTGGCCCAATGCGCACTGCTGTGACATCCCCGGAAGCTATATCCAATTTGTAGCCTGGTGAGGCGGTGCCGATGCCGACGTTGCCAGTACTTGCTTGAAACCAAATATCGTTACCTGTTGTACCAAATATCCTGACACCCTCATTAGAGCCTGAAAGTCCATACTGCAATTCCACAACGCTTCCTGATCTGTTTATCTGTGCTGCATTCATTGTTATATACCCATCTGTAAGAGTATCTGCTTTTGCAGTCCCTGACACATCTAACTTCGTCCCGGGAGTTGTGATGCCGATGCCTACGTTACCTGCAGAATCGATAACCATTCTTTCAGTTCCGTGAGTATCAAATCTGATAATATCTTCATCAGTATTTTCTTCCAATTGTATTTTTGTGTCACCATCGGCATCTTCAAGTATATCAAACTTTAGTGTTGATAAATCAACTGGTGTAGCATCATTAGTAAGGCTAAGGGTATTACTGCTCAAACTTAAATCCTGTGTATCGGTATTATCAAGATAGCCTGAAAGGTCTACTGTTGTAGCATCATTAGTAAGGCTTAAGGTATTACTGCTTAAACTTAAATCCTGTACATCGGTATTATCAAGATAGCCTGAAAGGTCTACTGTTGTAGCATCATTAGTAAGGCTTAATGTATTACTGCTTAAACTTAAATCCTGTGCATCGGTATTATCAAGATAGCCTGAAAGGTCTACTGTTGTAGCATCATTAGTAAGGCTTAGTGTATTACTGCTTAAACTTAAATCCTGGTTATCATCTTCAATGCTAATCCATGAGGTTCCATTATGATACTTTAGTTCGTTTGCCGAAGCATCCATATACAAATCACCCTCTGCTCCAGTAGCTGGAGCAGAAGTGGGTTCCAATCGCATAACATCCCCTACATGAAGGCTACGAGCCGGACTCGTTTCCATAATTCCAACATTACCATCGGAATCTACTAAAATTGATGACACGAGAGACGGTGTACTCATATACGTTTTGAAGTAGTAGTCAAAACTACCACCAATATCACTAATGCCATCAGTATAAGTTGTCCAGCTATAACCTTAAAGGGAGTGGTGGAATGAGATAGTTCCCATGTATACGCTTGTCCGTTATCTAAATCGAGAGGAGTTGATAGTGTAACTGTAATTACTCCTCCATTAATAAGTGTAATTCCTGATTGAGTATAAAGTAAACTCCCTGCAATTCCGTGACCTGAATAAACCTTTAAAGTACAACCACTGACCGTAGTGCGACTTTCAATGTCCAATTGTGTCATTTTTCCTGTTACATTCGGGATAAACGATTGCCAATGAGAAAGAGTATTGAATGAGGTGACACCAACACTTAATTGCTGAACATCTACTGAACTTGCTCCATATTGTTGCGTACTCACATCAAACTCCCCAGCTGGGCTTGATGTTCCAATTCCAACATTCCCATTTGCATTAATCATCATGGCTTCAGTACCGGCCACATCAAATCGAATTTTATCTTCATCAGCAGTTTCTTCCACTTGTATTTTAGTGTCTCCATCGGCATCGCTTATCTGGTCAATAAGTGTACTCGAAAGTTGTATCCAGTTTGGTGTGCCGGATGTGCCGGAGTTATAATAAAAACCTTGTGTGCCATCGGTTTGATAAACCAATAAACCGGTAGCCGGGCTACTAATGGCTGCAATCTGTGCGGCTGTCATACGAGGTATTAATAGTCCTTTGGCAGTTGATGTTACATCTAGTATAGCAGATGCATCTGGTGAGGTTCCGCTTTCATTTATAGCAACACCTTGTGCCAATAAATTGGCAGATAAGGCTGTAACAATGATAAATGCGATAAATGTAATTTTGAGATTATTCATAATGTTTGATATTGAGTTTTGTAAACATATATTCATCTTATATAAATATCGTATCCCAGGATACGATAGAAAGATTATCTTTTTTTGTAATGTCACCACTTTGTTTGGCAAAATTATTTACGGCAACTTTTACGGAAGTATAAACATCAACTTTGTTAAATGGCTTTACCAGAAAACCATAAGGCTCAGTATCAATGGCTCTTTTAACAGTAGAATCATCAGCAAATGCGGTGAGAAAAATGAATGGGATCTTATACTTCTCTCTAATCTGTTTTGCCAGCCATATACCATCCTTATCTCCCTTGATGTTAATATCAAGAATTGCTAAATCTGTTTCTCCTTTCTTTAGTTCAGCAATGGCTTCTTTCGCAGTCATGGCATCTCCTGAAATTTTATACTCCATTTCTGAAAGAACAGTTTTTAAAGTTTCAAGAGTAATAAACTCATCCTACACAATCAAAATCCGTATGGGTAATTGATTCTCTTTTGTCATTATTTAAAAGTTTCACTCTTGAATTAACAATTTGAAGATAAAATTATAGTACTTTGTGTTTTCAAAAAAATAAATGGGATGAATGGCTCTTTTTGTGGGATGTAGTATGCTTTTGTTGGGAAGTTTATTTTTTTCAATTTGGATTTTCATGCATGATACATCTAACTTCCATTAAAATATCATGGCAAGTTCACTTGGATCTAACTGACACGGAGAGTATTCTAAATAGTGCTTTCTAAGAGACACAAAGCAGGTTAAAAAACATTAAAATGCCCTTTTAATTCATCTTTATAATTTGTTCCTACCGGAATTTTAACATCATTTATTAGTAAAAATTCTGTACTAAATTTTTCTATAGCCTCAGTATTAATTATATATGAACGGTGGACTTGTATGAAATTATTAGATAAGCTTTTTGCAAAATCAGTCAACTTGCCTCTTACTAAATGTTTTTTGCCCGGCAAATATATTTCAAGGTAATTTTTGTCAGACTTAACAAAAAGAATATCATAAATTTTGAGTTTTACAAACATGTACTCATCTCTTATAAATATATTATTCTTGGATACCATAAGATGATTTTCTTTTTTTGTATTGTCACTACTTTGTTTGGCAAAATTCTTTAGTGCTACTTCTACGGAAGTATAAACATCAACTTTGTTAAATGGCTTTACCAGGAAACCATAGGGTTCAGTATCAATGGCTCTTTTAACGGTAGAATCATCAGCAAATGCGGTGAGAAAAATGAATGGTATTTTATATTGTTCTCTAATTTGTTTTGCCAGCCATATACCATCCTTATCTCCCTTAATGTTAATATCAAGAATTGCTAAATCTGTTTCTCCTTTCTTTAGTATAGCAATGGCTTCATTGGCAGTCATGGCATCTCCTGAAATTTTATACTCCATTTCTGAAAGAACAGTTTTTAATGTTTCCAGAGTAATAAACTCATCCTCCACAATTAGTATCCGTATGGTTGATTGATTTTCTTTTGCCATTTTTTAAAGATTTCATTCTTGAATTAATATTTAAGATAAATATAGACTCTATTCCTCCAGTTTATCCTTTTTTAAATCATAAATCTTCTTCCCACCATATACTACTCCAAGTGATAACAATATAAAAACACCACCCCCAATTGGTGCACCTCCGCCAGATTCCTGATTTGAGGATGATCCATGATCTCCAGGAGGAGGAGGAGGTTCCTGAGCAAGTAAGTTTGTTGTTGTTACTGATGCTATTAATACGAGTATTGTTAATATTGTTTTTTTCATGACCTTGTTTTTAGTGTTGAAAGGTGAATTGTAATTTGTTGTAAATATTCCTATAAGTCTGTTGTTATACAACTTATCTTAAATAAACTTTCTTATTTATTATTTGTTTGCTTGTTACTATGTTTACTATATAATATCCGGATGACACTATCAAGTCTATTTGTTGATTCACGTTTCTGTTGAGTGTTGTTCTTTCAACAGTTTGCCCAAACATATTGTACACAGTAATTTCACCTGCGATATTTTCAGGATTGTTGATATTAATTATGTTGTTGGATGACCATATTTGAATTAAATCCTTACCCATATCTTGTTCGTTGATGCCAACAGGAGAGAAGTGAATTACAAATCGCTCATGATTATCATTTCCAAATGCGGTGAAATAGTAAGTTGAATTTAGGCTTAGATTATGATCTTTATTGATTTTTTTATCCAAGAGCCAAACATCTAGTTCCATACTCTCTGCTTCATGCATTTCGATGCTGAAATTTACTCCCTCATTTTTTATGAATGTAAAAGGAACTGATGTTGCTTCGGTTACATCGGGCATTGAGTTAACAGCCATAGGCATCTCATCAATTTTTGAGTAAAACAGAGGAGCATAACCCGGTAAAAAATCACCATCATATTCTGCTTCGTAGCCAGTGGTTGATTCAGGATGGAATAGCAATTGACTCTCCTGAAAAGATGGATTATCATTATTAATTGCTTTTAATTTTATTAAAGGGTAGCTAGTATTTTTGTAAAATATCCCTCCGTGGACACGCTTACTGGAGGGGATTGTTATAGCCGATGCATCGGCTGTTGCCTGCACCATAAACCCATTTGTTGCTGGAATAATACCTGTTGTCGCTGCAAGAATGGAGGTATAGGATCTACCACCCTCATCCCATATTTGAATTGTGCCTCCAATTGTTGTTGTTGTCCAACTATCATCCCAGGTTAGTCCACTTGAAAATGGATTCCCAAGTAGATGCCAACTACGGTTAGTGCCTCCATCGGTAACATCTAAACCAGTTATTTCTACATTAGCTATATTAAGTGTACCGGTAAACGATTTTGTTCCTGCTTCATCGTATGCGGCCATATAGCCTTTCCCAACTACGAAGTTAGTAGTAGGATTTGAAAGGCTGTTGCTAAGCACATTGGCTGTTGACCATGTTGGTGCAGATGTTGTATTTTTATAGTTTACCCACTCATTGGTTAACTCCCACCAGCAATAAAAATCATATTCACCTGTAGTGAATGCTGTACTAATTGCTTGTGTTGCAACCGGTGAGCTTAAAAAATGCCATCCATCCTCCCAGTTGGTCCAGTCGGCATTATTCATATAGCGCTGGAAAGTTGCATCAATACCGGTAGTGTTGTGAATGAATGAGCCTGTTCCGTTATCGGACGATACTATTGTAATAGTGCCTTCATTAGCAATATTATCACTAATGGTTAATGCCTTGCCAGCAGCTACGGTTAGAGTGGCTCCAGATTCTACAGATAGAAAATCACACTCACCAGGTGTTGCTGGTACTAAATCTACAACTGGTTGATTAGTAGGTGCTGATGGTATTAAAACACTATCGGTACTTGTTGGCACTGCTGCTGACCAGTTACCTGCATTACTCCAATCTGTAGAAACAGCGCCAGTCCAATTAATGCAAGTATTACACCCAAACTCATACCATACTAGTTCATTTGCAGTTCTAGAACTTGACAATACATCCATCTGCCCATCAAGATCCATATCTACCGCAAATACAGTTTCACAATCAGCCAAATTACCTATAATGTTTTTGGTGAAACTCTCACTACCGTTATTTTCGTACCATAGTACTAAATCTCCACTACCGGAAGCAACAACAAAATCAATATCTAAATCACCATCCATGTCCATCGCGTCTATGGAACCATTGTAAACATTTATCACTTCTAATAAGTGCTTTGTGAAATTTTGATCCCCATCATTCTCAAACCACGTTAATTCTGAAGCCGACCCGCCAATAACATCCATATCGCCATCACCGTCCAAATCAGTAGGATAAGCAGATGTAACGCGATCTTCTTCTACTGAATTAATTGTGTGTAGTGTACCGTTCAAGTGGCCATTGTTTTCATACCAAACCAAACTATAGTTCGCTTCATCACGTATAGGAGTTACTATATCCATGTCTCCGTCTGAGTCCATATCAGCTGCACGCCCTCTACGTGCGTGGTCACTTACTCTCGTTTGGGCTGTGAAATTCTGATTCCCGTCGTTTTCGTACAAAACTATTCCTCCAAGCTGGCCAAAGGAAATGAATATGTCGATGTCGCCATCTCCATCAAAATCAGCTGGGTGGAGACCCTCCATATAATATGAGGTTGGAATTTTTGAAAGTAGATGTACCGTGAAACTTTGCGATCCATTATTCTCAAACCATTGAGTGGTATTATCATTATTATTTGAAATGCTTAACGCATCCATATCTCCATCCAGATCTAAATCAATGGCATAAACTACACTAGATACACCAGATGTACCAATATCATGATTTGTGAAGTTCTGACTCCCATCATTCTCTTTCCAAACCAATGTACTACCTTCACAGGCAAGTACATCTATATCACCATCACCATCCATATCTATTGGGAAATTTGCTTTAGTACTACCAGAACTACTGATTATGTGTTTAGTATATATACTTGGGGCGAAACCATAAGGAACTGCAGCTACTCTAAAATCAAAAGCGTGCTGTCCAAGTATATTGTAACCATTTATATTTTCTACCCCTGTAGTAATGTTGACATGAATAACTTCCCCATTAAAAAAATCGTTTGTTGGATTAAATACAATTGTTGAAGTACCTCCTCCTGAAAAAGTTCCATTGATTTTTCCACTTTGATCTCCGTGAATTACAATGTTGTCAGCAGTTAATGTTGCTCCACTAATTGCTTCATTAAAATTAAGGGTAATGTTGGAAGACACCGCAATATTTTGTTCGTTCATAGCAGGGGAAGTACTCGTAATCATTGCATCCATTTCCAACCAAACCAACCCTCTAACATCATTACTCGGTTGATCCATTCTTCCTACACCAGTTAATATGTCTAAATCACCATCATTATCCATATCGGCAATATCCATATTATCCACCGTGGCTCCTCCTGTCCCCTGGAGACAGCATAATAAAACATGTTTGGTAAAGAGTGTATTATTGTCATTTTCAAACCATAGTATTCCTTGATAGGCAGTAAGGATATCCAAATCGCCATCATTATCCAGATCTCTCAAACGAATTTTATTTACAGGAGTAGTAGTGCTAACTACAACAGCAGAAAAATTTTCACTGCCATCATTTTGATACCAAGTAATACCAGTGTTTGAAGCAATAAAGACATCAATATCTCCATCACAATCAAAATCAGTAACTGCCACAGAATTAGCCATGGTGTTGGTTGTACTAATATTAATAGCAGTAAAGCTTTGATTGCCATCATTTTTAAACCATACTACCTTATTATCAGTATCAGAACTCACAACTGCATCCATGTCTCCATCGTCGTCCATATCAACAGCTTTAACCATAGTAGGATTGGCAGCCGAAGTACTAATTAAGTGCTCTGTAAAATTTTGTAATCCATCATTTTCATACCAAACAGTTTTTCCATTATAATATTGAACTGATATGATATCCATGTCACCATCTGTATCTAAATCAGTAACATCCCAACGAGTGTTTCCTGTTGTCAGCGTGATAGTATCTAAAGTGAAATTTCCGCTTCCATCATTCTTAAGCCACTTTAATTCAGTAGCATCAAGGACTGCAGCATGTATGATATCTATATCACCATCCAGATCTAAATCATCACCACTGATGTGTCCATCGAAGGTATTAGTAGGATTTATAGACATCTGATATTGTGTGTAGTTTTGATTTCCATCGTTTTTGTACCAACCGAAAGTACCACCCTCAGCAACAGTATAGGCCATATCCATGTCGCCATCATTGTCAAAATCGGCTGCAACTACCGAATTGCTAGCATCACTAAAGTATGGTACTATTGGTAGTGTAATAATGTTTACTGAACGCAGGTAGCCCAAATCCTGAGAACCTTCAGGAGCAATACTAAATGTTATTGTTTGTACATTACTAACTATTTTTTTTGCACTGCCAGTAGTTCCTGTGGTCCAAGTTGGAGATCCGCTAAAAGTTCCATTATTAGCGTTAGCAGTTACATCGTTTAATTGTGTACCTGTGTTTTCACTAAATGGGTAATAAGCCACTAAATTAGGCTCATCACTAAATAAAAAGTTGTTTTTAGCGTATGTTCTTTCATCGGAAGTGGTTAGTGCTTTATCCCAAATACGTAATGCAGCTACTTTCCCTTCATAATATTCGACACCACCAATATAAGCAGATGTTGGACTTACGGGTGCTGTTAATGCTCCATCCCTGGATGCCGAACCTATTTCTACACCATTTCTGTAAACTTTTGCAATGTTAGTGGCATCATCATAATATGCTAAAATATGTACCCATTGGTTGTTATAATTTGAAGCAACAATAGTGATATCTAATTCCTGATAACCATCTACGGCCGTATGTATTCCAAAAGACAATATGGTTCCATTACCTTGAAAGCCTAATAGTATTCTTCCTATACCATTATTATTTTTTCTATATATTTCGTGATACGTACTTGTAGTAATATCAGTTGGATTTACCCAGCAATCAATTGTAATTCCTGTAGTAGGTTGTAAAGATGAACTGTGAGGTATTACTATTCGATCAGTGCCATTAAAATTTAATGCATAACTTGGTCCAATAGCAAAAACTTGATAGCTTGTTGTTTCAGAAATAGTACCTGTTTGAAAACTTAATGCGCTTCCTGTACCTGCTTGAGCACTTCCTACTACGGAATTGTCAGCATTGTTTCGTAAATAATAATCATAATTAACTTCTGAGCTTGATAATGTTAAAGTGTTATCTTGAGCACAAGTTATAGTAGTTGCACCTGATAATGTCTGAATATTTTGTGCATTTAAACTAGCAAACGATGTGAAGACTAGTAACGTAAACAGTAGTTTTTTCATAATATTTCTTTAATATGAGATTGTTTATAGCACAAAACTATGGGTAAGTAAAATGTTAAAAAAATAAATGGGATGAATGGCTCTATTTATGGGAAGTAGTATGCTTTTGTTGGGAAGTTTATTTATTCCATAATTAGGATCAGTCCATATTTCTGAAAAAATATTAATAGTTTGCTATTGATTGTCAATTACTATCAGCCTACGGTAAACAGTGCCAAATAGCAATTGACAAGAATCAAATTTCAAACCTGTCTGCCGAACAATCCAATGTTAATTTTTAAGGATAATATAGTATAACTAAAGAAAAAAGTTTGTCATCTCGAACGACATAGGAGGAGAGATCTCCTGATAATATGGCTCGTTCTCAGGAGATTTCTCCCACCTTTACAATTCTAGAAAATGATTAAAATTCTATTGGTGTGTCGAAATGACAGCCTCTCTCTTTTCTGCTTAAAAATTGACATTCGCCGAACAGGCAGGTTTTAATTACAATACCCCAGTTTTTTGGATTGACCCCTAGATTAAGCATGAAACCTGAATATGATATTTTTTTGGCACTAAACTGGATTAAGTTGCAAACTTAATCCCCAATAGTCTTGTTAGAATAAGTCCAAGACTTCCAATTAGAGTTCGTCTATAAAGTCCGACTTCTGCGTTGTTGCTCAAAATCCAAATCCTCAAATACGCTAGTATTCTGCGGTTTGGATTTATCACACGCCCTGTCTGACTGCGTAGCCAGGCAGGCTTGAATTCGAACTTTCTAGTTCAAACTCTCGACATTATGGACGGACACTAATTATTCATAGGTCGAAGATTCAATCTTCGTCAAGTCCTTTTATTATAAAACATTAAAAAAGATTAAAATGCCCTTTTAATTCATCTCTATAATTTGCTCCAACCGGAATTTCAATATCATTGATAAAAATAAATCCCGGACCAAATCTTTCTACAGCTTCGGTATTAATTACATATGAACGGTGTACTTGTGTGAAATTATCAGATAAGCTTTTTACAAAATCATTCATTTTGGCTCTTACTAAGTGTATTTTGTCAGGGACATGTACCTCAAGGTAATTTTTGTCAGACTTAATAAAAAGAATATCCTCGATTTTGATTTTTACAAACATATAACCATCTCGTATAAATATACTATCCTTGCTTACGATATGAGTTTTTTCTTGATTTGTAACATCACTACCTTGCTTTGCAAAATTCTTTAAGGCTACTTCTATGGCAGTAAAAACATCTACTTTATCAAATGGTTTTACCAAATATCCATAGGGTTCAGTTTCAATGGCTCGTTTAACGGTAGAATCATCAGCAAATGCTGTTAGAAAAATGAATGGTATTTGATACTTCTCTCTAATTTGTTTTGCCAGCCATATACCATCCTTATCTCCTTTGATGTTAATATCAAGAATTGCAAAATCGGTTTCCCCTTTCTCTAATACAGCAATTGCTTCATTAGCATTCATGGCATCTCCCGAAATTTCATATTTCATTTTTGTAAGAACAGTTTTTAATGTTTCCAGAGTAATAAACTCATCTTCCACAATCAAAATCCGTATGGGTGCTTGATTTTCTTTAGTCATTATTTAAAAATTTCATTTTTGAATTGTAGCATAAATTGAGTTCCCTTTTTACATTCGTAAGCGTACTCACCACCTAATTGCCTGATTAAGCCTTGTACCAATCTTAATCCTAAAGAACGTTTGCTAAGTGGATCAAATTCTTTAGGCAATCCAATGCCGTCATCAATAATTCGTAATTGAGTTTCCTCGTTTTCTACTGGCACTAAATCAATAATTATATTGCCCTTCTCTCTTCCTTTAAAAGCATGTTTATAGGCATTCGCAATTAATTCATTTACAATAAGACCCAGAGGAACTGCAGTATTAATATCTAAAGAGAACTGTCTTACTTTAATTTGAAAATTGATTTCCTTTTCTGGTGTGTTAAAAGCAATGGCAATATCATTAGTCAATTTATTCAGGTATTCGCGAAAATCTATTTTTCCCAAATCATTGCTTTCATACAATTGTTCATGAATCAAAGACATAGATCTAACCCTACTTTTTCCTTCTTCCATCATTTCTTTAACATATTCATCATCAGTCTGATCGACTTGTAATTCTAATAAACCTGAAATTAATTGTAGGTTGTTTTTTACCCTGTGGTGAATTTCTTTCAGCAAAGTTTCTTTTTCAACTAATGCTTTTTCTATGATTTTATTTTGCTCCTCAATCTGTTTACTTTTTTCTTTCAGTTTGGTTGTCCTTTTTCTTCTTTGAATAATATGCAGTATTAGGATAAGCACAATTGTCAGCATTAATACAGCAGCCACAAACAATGCTTCCTTCCTCCCTTTTTGTCGATTTACTTCAGCCTCTGCCTTTTCTACTTCAATTATCTGATTAGCAATTTCTTTATCTTTTAGACCAACTTCATACTCTATTTCTAGAATTGTGGAGATATTTATATTTTGAACTCTTGTCATTGAGTCTCTATATTCAATTAATTTTTTATAATACGAATAAGCTTTATCAGTATTACCCATGTATTCATAAACCTTAATTTTATTCTCATAATTTTCCATAGAACCATTAATTATGTGTTTCTCTTTTATTAACCGGCTTGCACTATCAAGAAGTTCAATTGCCTTTTCAGGTTGGTCTATACCTAAAAATGATTTGCTTAATTCATTTAAGCCATTAACCACACCGATATAATATTTAGTTTTCGTACTAACATTAATATAATTTCTAATTAATGGTATTGCCTTCTTATATTCTTCAAGTTCGTTATAAGCATGACCAATATTACCATTCAAATAATCCGAAAAAGAACTGTCTAATGCTGTAGGAAAATCTAGTTCTTTCAGATGTTCTGTCCATTTCATTAGAGATATATTAAAAAAGATTATAGCGCTATCTGGTTTATTTATCTTCAGAAATACTAACCCAAAATTATTATTGGCTCCTGCCTCGTAATGCAAATTCTTCTCCTCTTGAGCAATTATAAGCAAGTGTTTATACTGATTTATGGCCTCATTATATTTCTCTGTCTTAAAATAAATTCTTGCCAAGTCATTAATGCCTATTTTTTTAAATTGATTAATAAACGTATTCTTTTTTGATTTTCTGGATAAGATATCATCTTTTACTCTTAACATCTCCCATGCTTTAGAATAAGAACCTACATTAGTATAAATATCAAAAAGAAAGGTATAAATCGATAGGCTATCTTCGGTTGTGACAGGCATCCTAGAATGTAAAATCTCTTGTAATAATCTTACAGATTCCATTAGTTTTATTTCTCTTAATAAGATATTTACATGACCAAGGCGAATTGTATTTAGCAGAGTTATATTAGGATGTTTTTTCTCCCATTGGTATGCTTCATCTATATAAGGTGTAAATTTCACGCTATTATAATCAAAGAGATTAGTATACCGAATAAAATGTGTAACTCGCTTTATTCTTTCTTCTCCAGATACTTCATTAAATGTATTTTCAATACTGTCAAATTTATGATTCTGGTCTTGTGAAAATACAGAGGTAATACTTAATAAAAAAAATAGTGGAAAAATCTTAATGATATGAAATGCTTTTTTTCTCATAAATGTTTAATTACATACAAAAGTAATCTTTTTGTTTCTCTTCCCTATTCATTAAGCCTCTGATAAAACTCATTAAAACCATAAATGTTTCTTTTATCAACCATTTTACTTCTCTCAATTTCTTCAATGACTTTTGCTAAACTTCCTTCAAAATTATAGGTTTTCAATACTAGAAAGTGTCTTATATATTTAATTTTATCAGATAAAACAACAATTAATTTCACAAGAATCTATACCAATAAAGAGGATTACCATACTTTTGCTTAATTATAATACCAAACAACATTATTGTAGTTATGAGTCGTAAAAATCAGGTACTAAATGTAATTGGTGCATCCGAAAATAACCTTAAAGATATTGATGTCTCTATTCCTCATAATTCATTAACTGTGATTACCGGAGTATCAGGCTCAGGTAAATCATCATTGGCCTATAATGTGATATTCAAAGAAAGTCAACGTCGTTTCCTAGAATCATTCTCATCTTATTCACGTCAGTATCTTGGTAAACTAGAAAAACCAAAGGTAGCTGAGATAACCGGCCTTCAAGCAGCACTTGCAATAAATCAAAAAACTACAGTTGCAAATCCTCGCTCCACAGTAGGAACAATGTCAGGTATTTACGATTATCTACGCTTACTTTATGCCCGCATAGGAATTGTATATTGTACAGTATGTGGCACAATTATCAGCAAAAGCAATGGAAATATTTGTAGTAATTGTGGTAACCAACATCCCGATTTATTGGCAAAATTGTTTTCATTTAATTCAAAATATGGCGCTTGCCCCTGTTGTAACGGACTTGGTATAACTGAGCAGATTGACAAGAATAAACTCATTGCCAACAAAAGTAATACATTAGCACAAGGAGCACTGGTTCCCACCACCCCAAATGGTTATATCGTTTATTCACAAGTTCGTGTTGACGAATTAAATAAAATATGTGAAGCCCATGGTTTTTCGGTAGATATCCCATGGAATAAACTCACACAGGAACAGCAAGATGTAATTTGGAATGGTAGTACAAAAGTTAAAATACTTTTTGGGAAACATTCACTTGAGTCAAGATTAAAATGGAAAGGAATTACCGCCAAACCACGTGAAGAAGCCTACTACAAAGGAATGATTCCCATTATGGAAGAAATCCTAATTCGCGATAGAAATGATAATATTCTAAGATTCGCAAGCTCCTTTTTATGCAAGGAGTGCGATGGAAACCGTCTCAGAAAAGAAGCCCTAGCTGTAACAATCAACAATAAGAATATTAGCGAATTAAGTGAATTACCCTTATCCGAGCTATATATTTATCTAAAAAAACTTAGTAAAACAATACCAAACAAAGAAGTATTGGACAATATTCTTGTTCATGTTTTTAAACGACTCGAATACCTCCAATTGCTGGGTCTAGATTACCTAAAATTATCTCGGGAATCCACAACCATTTCTGGTGGTGAGGCACAGCGAATTAGGCTTGCTTCACAAGTTGGTAGTGGACTTCAAGGAATTTTGTACATACTCGACGAACCCTCCATCGGACTTCATCCACGAGATAATCAAAAATTACTGAAAGTTCTAAAATCGTTGCGTGATAATGGGAATACACTTTTGGTTGTGGAGCATGATGAAGAAACAATAAAAGCTGCAGATTATCTCATCGATATTGGTCCAAAAGCTGGTGCGGAAGGTGGCGAGGTCATCTATCAGGGTGATGTGAATGGTCTACTACAAAATAAAAACAAATATCCCAGAAGCCTGACTGCCAGCACTATTTCTGAAAGCATCAAACTTAGCATACCAAAATCAACCCAACCAAATATAGGTAATATTCATATTGAAAATGCTTTAAAATTCAACCTTAAAAATATCTCCGTTGATTTCAAACTTAAAGCATTTAATGTGGTTACTGGGGTTTCGGGAGCGGGTAAATCAACTTTAGTTTATGAAGTATTGAGTCCTTACTTAAAGGGGAAGGAACTGGATATTTGCAACACATCCATTGCATCATCAAAACATATAAGTCGTGTAATAGAAATTGATCAATCACCCATTGGACGAACACCACGGAGCAACCCCGCCACTTATACTGATATGTTTGACCATATTAGAGAACTATTTGCTAGGCTCCCCGAATCAAAAAAGCGTGTCTATAAAAAGGGACGATTTTCTTTTAACAACAAAGGTGGACGATGTGAATATTGTCAGGGAGCTGGCTACATAAACCTTGGTATGCATTTTTTAGGAGATGTGGAAATAAACTGTGAACATTGTAATGGTCGGAGGTTTAATAATGAAACCTTGGATATACTTTTTAAAGGAAAAAATATTTATGAGGTTCTTGAGCTTTCAATTAACGAAGCCCTTCATTTTTTTAAAGGTGAAATAAAAATAACAAAAATACTCAACCAACTAATAAAGCTTGATGTTGGATATCTAAAACTCGGTCAGCCATCCACTACCCTATCAGGTGGAGAAGCTCAACGAGTAAAACTTGCATCCGAACTATATAAAGCATCCAAAGGCCATACGCTTTACATTCTTGATGAGCCAACAGCGGGTCTGCATAAAGCTGATATAAATTATCTATTAGTTGCTCTTAATGAGATTGTTGATAACGATAACACAGTAATTGTTATAGAACATGATCTCGACATAATAATTCAGGCCGATCATATTGTTGATTTGGGTCCCGAAGGTGGTGACAATGGTGGTTATTTAGTCGCACAGGGTAGTATTGAAGATATAATGAATTGTAGTACATCCTACACGGGTAAAGCATTACTCGAAATACTGCATAAGAATAATACACCATCTGCGAAAGCGAAAAAAACAAGAATCGCATCTAACATAAAATTTGAAGGAGTAACTACCAACAACCTCAAAAACATTGACATAGAAATTCCGCTAAATAAAACTACTGTAATTACAGGAGTTTCGGGTAGTGGCAAATCATCTTTGGCATTTGATACTATATTCTCAGAAAGTAGGAATAGGTTTACAGAAAATCTATCCACATATGCTCGAAGAATGATGAGTAAAATTAAAAAACCTGAGCTTGAACAATGCTCAGACCTTACCCCTGCAATAGCCATAAGACAGAGTAAATACAAGAAAAACCCTAGATCAACGGTTGGTACAGTTACCGAGATTTATGACTTATACAGACTATTATTTTCGCGTGCTGGTACAAATAAGGATGGTTCTAAAACGAGTTTGCCAGCATCGATGTTCTCATTTAATAAAATCGAAGCTTCGTGCCAAAGTTGCAAAGGCCTGGGGATTATAACTACTTCTGACCCTATAAAGTTTATTACACATCCTCAAAAAGCAATAATTGATGGAGCAATGGATGGTACTGCTCCTGGTAAGTTTTTTGGGGATATCTATGGTCAGTATGTGAATACCCTAATTAAAGTTGGTGAAGTAGCAGGTCTTGATTTCAATGTACCGTTTTCAAGCCTTACAGGTAAAGCTTTGAATATAGCTCTTAACGGAACCAATGATGAAGAATATAATGTTGAGTGGAAATTTAAGCGTGGAAGCAGAACAGGGATTCATTCATTAGTAACAACTTGGAAAGGTTTCATAAACTACTTTAACGAAGAATATGAAATAAAAAGAAAGGGTTTACGCGGAGAGGCTTATAAAGTTATAATGAGTGAAATACATTGTCCTAAATGCAATGGGAAAAGACTACGGAGTAGTATTTTGGATGTGGAATTCGACAATAAAAACATATTTCAATTATCATCATTAACAATTAGCGCAGCGGCTGAGTATTTCAAAAAACTACAAGGTCGAATAAGTAATGATATACTTGCCAGAAGCGAGAATATCATATCACAAATATTATCGAAACTAATACCTCTTGAAAAAATAGGTATTGGCTACCTGTCTATTAACAGGCGTACATCCACATTATCAGGTGGCGAGGCTCAACGGTTACGAATCGCAACTCAGCTTGTTTCAGAACTATGTGGACTAACTTATGTACTAGATGAACCAACAGTTGGATTACACTCCAGCGACACGCAAAATTTAATGCAAGTCATTAACAACCTAAAAAATAAAGGGAATACGGTAATATTAGTAGAACATGATCCTGAAGTAATATTACTTGCCGATAATATTATTGATTTGGGACCTGGAGCAGGTGAAAATGGCGGCAATATAGTAGCTCAGGGCGACTTAAAATCCATCATGCATAATCCACTATCAATCACAGGGAAATACTTATCTAGAGGTAATACAGCTACTCCACGCATAAAACACAAACTACATCAGCCTATTCGGATTAAGGGTGCATCGGCAAACAATTTAAAAATGATTGATGTGGATATTCCCACAAAAGGGATTATCTCAATCACAGGAGTATCGGGCAGTGGTAAAACTTCACTTGCCTTTGACGTAATCGCTGAGTCAATTATAGCTAATCGACCAATAAACTGTAGTCATATTTCAAGGAGCAATATTGATACAATACGAGTTATTGATCAGCAAAATATTGGAACATCACCCTTGAGCACTCCTGCCACATATACGGGTATGTTTGATTTAATTCGTGAATTATTTGCAAAGGTGGATGAGTCAAAACTTAGGAAGCTAAAGAAATCTAATTTTTCGTTTAACAGTAAAGATGGTAGATGCCCTACTTGCAAAGGTATGGGTAGCGTGAAAGTTAGCATGGATTTTCTTTCGGATGTATGGGTAAACTGTGATGATTGTAATGGAAAACGATTTAAAAATTACATTCTTGAGATACGCTACAACCATCATAATATTAATGATATTTTAAACCTAGAAGTTATCGATGCTATTGCTGTTTTTAAAGTTCAGCACAAAATCGTAAAAATACTTACTGTACTTGAC
>JASFZK010000199.1:0-7397 GCA_045267845.1 Bacteroidota bacterium
AGAAAAGAAAGAAGAAGGCCAACAGATTAGTTTTGATTTTTAAGCGGCCCCTTATAGGGGCAATCCAAAGCCACCTTCTGAGAAGGTGTGATTTTTACTTTTAATAATAAAGAAAGGTAATTGTTATAAAACTAATACATTTTTAAAAATCATCCGATGAATAATTTGCCTAAAATGATATTGCAGTTTGTGAATATTTTTAGATTTGCACTTTAATAGCATGTAAACAATTTTATAACTCATGAATATAATCATAGCCGGTGATGGTGAAGTAGGATTTTATTTAGCTGAAGCATTGGTTGATTCCAATCACAATATCACAATTGTTGATCCACATGAAGAGTTAATGAAATTAGTTGAAGCTCATGCTGATTTACTAACAATTGTGGGTGAATCAAACTCGGTAGCCGTGCTTAAAAAGGCCAACGTAGCTAAAGCTGATTTGGTTATTTCGGTGCTTCATAGCGAGCCTATCAATATTCTTACAGCAATATTAGCCAAAAAACTTGGTGCTAAATATACCATTGCCCGTGTAAATACTCTTCAAAACCTAAACAAGGAAAACCAAAATACCTATAACGAATTGGGTATTGATTTGCTACTATCGCCAGAGGATATTGCTGGTCATGAAGTTGTAAAATTACTTCAGCAACCAGCAGCTATTGAAATGTTTGAATTATCCGAAGGAAAATTATTAGTAATCCTGATTAAAATTAATCCAAATGCTTCGGTTGTTAATAAAACATTAAATGATATTGCCGCGGCGTATAAAAATCTCGACTTTAGGGCAGTTGCTATCCATCGGGGTGATCATACATTTATACCTGATGGTTATTCAACATTTTTACCCAACGACTTTGTTTACGTTATAACGAAACC
Source organism: Bacteroidota bacterium (assembly GCA_045267845.1). GTDB lineage: Bacteria > Bacteroidota > Bacteroidia > Bacteroidales > F082. The sequence continues at coordinate 880 of JASFZK010000199.1, forward strand.
TGAGAAGCTGGATGAGCTTTTGGAAATGGGGGGTAATAAAGGGGTTGAAATTAATAATATAATGCTAGTAGGTGGCGGTAGGGTTGGTAAAGTAATTGCCAAAGAACTCGAAACAGAACTTAACATTAAACTCATTGAGCAAAGCCGCGAACGATCAATTAAACTTACTGATTTATTGGGTGAAACATTGATTATTAACGGTGATGCCCGAGATATTAATTTACTTGAAGAAGAAGGAATTGAAGGAATTGATGCCTTTATTGCGGTTACGAATAGCTCCGAAACAAATATTATTACTTGCCTTCATGCTAAAAAGTTTGGTGTTAAAAAAACTATAGCACTTGTTGAAAACCTCGACTATATTGAAATTTCACAAAACATTGGTATTGATACTATAATCAATAAAAAACTCAGTGCTGCCAGTTATATTGTTAGACATTCGATGGGTGATGAAGTTACATCATTAAAATGTTTGAGTGGGATAAACTCAGATGTGGCTGAATTTGTTGCGAAAAAAGGCTCTCCGGTTACAAAAAAACCAATCTGTAAATTAAGCATGCCCGAAGGAGCACTAATTGGTGGGATTATTAGAGGTGAAGAATCGTTTATTGCCATTGGTGATTTTCAAATTCAAGAAAACGACAAAGTTGTTGTATTTGCTTTACCTGGAATAACGACTAAGATTGAGAAAATGTTTCTTAAACCAAGTTTTGGATTTTAGCTTTCATGCCAAATAAAAAACTCATAAACATACCCATTGTACTTAGGGTTCTTAGCTTTTTACTTATTGTAGAAGGTGCTTTTATGTTGAGTGGTCTGGGTTTTGCGTACTATTATGACGAATACATTTGGCCTTTACTTTTATCGGGTATTATAACAGGTTCCACAGGTTTAATAACGTGGTTAACAACCCGAAAAAATGAAAGAAAAAATATTGGTAAGCGCGAGGGTTATTTAATTGTTTCGTTAACGTGGATTATCATTTCTTTATTCGGAACCCTCCCTTTTATTTTTAGTGGATCAATAACGAATTTTTCTGATGCTTTTTTCGAAACAATATCTGGGTTTACAACCACAGGAGCTACAATACTTACAGATATCGAGGCGGTTCCAAAGAGTATCCTGTATTGGCGTGCAATGACTCATTGGATTGGTGGTATGGGAATTATCGTACTTACAGTTGCAATATTACCATTTTTAGGAATAGGTGGTTTACAGTTAATGATTGCTGAAATGCCAGGCATTACTCCTGATAAACTTCATCCTCGTATTACAGAAACAGCAAAACGTTTTTGGGCTATTTATGTAATATTTACAGTTGCAGAAGTACTATTATTATGGATTGGTGAAATGGATTTTTTCGAATCGGTTTGTCATTCATTTGCAACAATGGCTACGGGTGGCTTTTCCACACAAAATGACAGTATTGCTGGCTTTATGCCTTATACGCAATACATAATTATTTTCTTCATGTTTATTGCCGGCACTAACTTTACCTTACATTATTTTGTAATGCACCGCCAATTTAATAAAGTGCGAACCAATGAAGAATTTAAAGCATATTTTTGGATAATTGCAGCCATATCAATCTTTATTGCATTTGGGCTTTTTATCGCAGTAGGGCTTGAACTTGAAAGTTCGTTTAGGAATGCTCTTTTTACGGTTGTGTCAATTTTAACAACCACTGGTTTTGTAACTGCTGACTATTCGTTGTGGCCTTCATTTTTATGGATGTTAATATTTGCATTGATGTTTATTGGAGGTAGCGCTGGTTCAACTGGTGGAGGTGTAAAAATTATCCGCCATTTATTACTTATTAAAAATTCATTTCTTGAGATGAAAAGATCGATACATCCTCAGGCAATAATTCCAGTTAAATACAACGGCAAATCTGTTACACAACAGATTATCTTTAATATAATGGCTTTTTTCTTAATTTATATTCTAATTTTTTCATTTGGTACCCTTACCCTTTCATTACTCGGATATGATTTTGAAACATCAATCGGAGCTTCAATTGCATCACTTGGAAATATTGGACCAGGTATTGGAAATGTGGGACCAGTTGATAATTATTCTTTTTTCTCACCTGTGGCAAAATGGTTTTTATCATTTTTAATGCTCCTTGGCCGACTTGAACTATTTACAGTACTAATAGTTATTTCACCTGCCTTCTGGCGAAGATAATAACCTCTCATAGAACTAGAACGTCTACTTAAAAAATGGTTCGGCCAATAACCACGAATACAAATAGGAAATAATGCTTTCTGCACCTTGATTTCTGTTTACACTATAAGCACCAAGTCCATCACTACAGCCATGAGTTTGGTTATCATACAAAGGAAGATTAATATCATTTTTACCAAAATACCATAAGAATGAGAGCTTTAGTTTATCAACTATTTCTTTTTTTGAGTTAACTTTTTGTGCGCTATAATACATATATATCATAGCCATGGCATCAACAGGTTGCTGATCAAATTCATGAGTATAATTATCTGGTTTTAACCATGTTTTATTTCCTATTACAGTTAAATAATTATTTATAAAACAATGTTTCTCAAGAAATAATCTGGTTTTTTCTGCCACTTCATAATACATTGAAATATCAGTAATTTCGTAGGCTAAATATAGTGCGGCAGGTAGCAGTCCATTATCATAAGTTAGCTCAGGTTCAAACCATGTCCAATCATCATCGCTGTGCTTTGTTACATTATTACAAAGTCGATTTGCCAATGAAATTAGCATTTCTATAAAGTTTTCTTGGTCAGGATGACGCTTTATGTAATGATATAATCCAAAAATACAATTTGCATAGCCACGTGCATAAACCAAGCTATCGATATTTTCAACTGCTTTGTAAAATAGCTCTCTTGATGTTTGCAATAATGAATCGTCCGGTGCACATCTAATAATGTATCCTAATGCCCACAAAGTTCTTCCAAATGCATCATCCGATTTTTGTTCAATATTAGTAGTTCTGTCGAATGTCAAATAATTTTTAAATGTCCCATCAGGATTTTGCATATACATTATAAACGAAAGATACCGATAAATGAGCTCCAGATATTTCTTTTCGTTAAAACGATTATAGGCTTTAATACTTAAAATGAGTGCACGAGTATTGTCGTCGGTACAGTAGCCCGTACGATAATTGGGCACCGACCCTATGGCATGTTGTATAATACCAGTACAATTTGTTAGAAATTCAATATGCCGACTTCTAAATTTAGGTAACGAAAATTCAAAGTCATCAAAAACATTCGACGGGATAACAGGAAATCGTGAATGTAATATTTCGGCAAATATATTGTAATAAGCCAAGCCTATTTTAGGCCAAATTATTTGAGTTCCATAATTGTAGGCTTTACGTCTAAGAAATATCATTTCAAGTGGATCATCAAGCAACTCATTAACTATTTTGGCAAGTTCCCGATCATCAGAAAAGTTAAATAATTTACCTCTGCCCTCAGCAAGTATAGTTTGTGCATGCCAATAGGGAGTTGATATTACAGCAGCCCCACCACTTACTGCATACGCAAGGGTTCCACTGGTTATTTGTGCTTTATTTAAATATGGAGTAACATAAATATCGGCTCTTTTTAGGTACTGCATCAAATCATTTTCTGCAACGTATTCATTTATAAAAAAAATGTTTTCCTGAACATTTAGTTTAATTGTCAGCGCTTGTAAAAAATCACGATACTCTTCCCCGGCATTTGCAATAATATGTGGATGGGTTTTCCCTAGAACTACATAAAGTACTTCTGGGTGCTTACTTTTAATTTGAGGCATGGCTCTGATAACCGTCTCAATTCCTTTGCTTCTACCAATTAAACCAAAGGTTAGCATAACCTTCCTGTTTTTCCATTCATCCGGAATAACTCCATAATCATCAACCAATTGGCTAAAATCAGGAACCCCATGTTCAATAAGCTGAATTTTATATTTAGGTACTTTGTACACTTTTGAAAGGAACCCAATGGCAATTGGATTCATAATTATTATCCTGTTGGAATATTGTGCAATTTTTATGAGGACTTCTTTTTGATGAAAAGAAGGTTGTTGAAGTACAGTATGAAATGTTGTAACCACTGGGATTTTTAACCTTCGTAACAACTCAAGCAAAAGTAAACCACTGTCGCCACCAAATATACCATACTCATGTTGCAGAAGCAATGCCAAAGCTCCCGATTGATTAATATAGTCAGCGGTATCAATATATGCTTGTTTTTCGAGACAATTTATTGATCTGGTAACCAATGATGGATAATCGTAATCTTTACCTTCATCATTCATTGCAATTACTTCAATGTTAAAATCAAGCTCTTGCTTTTTGGCAGCATCTAAAATGGCATTAACCATATTTTCAGTAAATGTAGCAATCCCACATTTCCTTGGAGGGTAGTTTCCTAAGCAGATTAATTTCATAATATGGGTTTTTAAGTAGAGATGCAATTTAACGAAAAATTCAATACGTAAAAAATGTATTTTTGGATACCTAAATTAGCTTTGTCGTGAAAAGGATCTTTTTTCTATTATTTATTCTTACAAATATTTTTGTAACCGCACAAGAACCCCTAAAAGAATACACGTGTTACAAAACAATTTCAGAAATTGATATTGATGGAAACGTTTATGATAGTGTGTGGAAAAGCACACAGTGGTCTAGCTTTTTTGTGGACATTGAAGGAGATAGAAAGCCTAAACCATACCTAAGCACTCGGATGAAGATGTTATGGGACAATAACTATTTGTATATAGCAGCCGAAATGGAAGAACCTAATATTTGGGGATATCTCAAAAATCATGATGATATTGTTTATGGTGATAATGATTTTGAAATTTTTATTGACCCGGATGGTGATGGACAAAATTATTTTGAAATAGAAATTAATGTGCTTGAAACTATACTTGATTTATTTCTTGCCAAACCCTACAACAAAAAGGGAAAAGCAGATTTGAAATGGAATGCCCAAGGTTTAAAAAAGGCTATTTCACATTATGGTACAATAAACAATTCAGTTGGTAACGACATAAAATGGACAGTTGAGATAGCAATTCCATGGGAATCATATCAAACACGAGCTCACGAAATAAAAAGGCCGATTGTTGGTGATACATGGCGTATAAACTTTTCGCGTGTTGAGTGGGAAACTGAATTTATTGATGGTAAATATGAAAAGGTACTAAACAAGGAAACCAACTTGCCTATACCAGAAAATAATTGGGTTTGGTCACCTCAAGGCAAAGTAAATATGCATATCCCTGAAATGTGGGGTAATGTTATTTTTGCAGATAATCAAACACCTTATCATAACACAACTTACACAAAAGATGGTTATCCAAAATTTTGGGTTTGGATGGGAGGAAATAAAAAATCCAGTTATGAATGGGAAAAAATAACCAGAAAACTTGATGATGCAGGTATTAAAGGGTTGCTTTTTGGTGGCGATACGGCAATGCTCAATAAGATTATTCCCATTGCAAATCAGTATGATATTCAAGTACATGCTTGGTTTTGGACCATGAACAGAAATGATGCTCAACCAGAATGGTTAAGTGTAAATCAGTTAGGAAAATCTCTAGTAGATGAAAAAGCATATGTTAATTACTATAAATTTATGTGCCCGGCTATTCCTGAAGTAAGGTATTTTATTAAGCAAAAAATGAATGAATTTAATTCAGTTAAAGGGTTAGTAGGTATTCATATGGATTATATACGCTATGTTGATGTAATTTTACCCCTCGGCTTACAGCCAAAATATGGTTTGGTTCAAGATCATATAATGCCTGAATTTGATTATGGCTATCATCCATATTTAAGAAATTTATATAAAGAGACTTATAATATTGATCCAGTAAATATTGATGACCCTGGCAATAATGAACCATGGATTCAATTCAGACTCAACGAGCTAAATAAAACCGTGATGTACCTTAGAGATTATGTTAGAGAAAATAATCTGGAAATTACAGCTGCTGTATTCCCAACACCAAAATTATCGTCAGATATGGTTAGGCAGGATTGGAAAAGCTGGAATCTTGATTGTTATTTTCCTATGGTTTATCATAATTTTTACAATAAACCAATAAGCTGGATTCAAAATGTAATGGAAGAAGACAGGGAAATAATTGGCAATAAATCGAAAATATTTTGTGGCTTATACCTCCCTGCATTACAGAATAATGACGATCTAACCAAAGCCGTAGTAGCAGCCATTACAGGTGGTGCCGATGGCATATCACTTTTTAGTTATGGTAATTTAAATGATGATATTATTTATCAGATAAAACAGTTTACATCAAAATAAAATTGAAGAGTTCACCTTCGCAAATGACTTTTATGAGTCAAGCCTGTCTGCCGAACAGGCAGGCATAACAAAGAAATTACACATTAATAACAAACACTATTTAGGCATCACATAATGAATTCCTGCATCTGGCCCTAAAGGCAAACCTAGTAGTAACCATGCAACCAGTAACACTATCCATAAAAATAAGAAAGCAAACGAATA
>JASFZK010000200.1:0-4114 GCA_045267845.1 Bacteroidota bacterium
CTTCTCGATAAGCTGTAACCAGTGGATAGGTTTTCAATTTTAAGTAGGTATTTATTCTCGCTATTTATTGCTTTATCTTGGGATGAAGATCGTTTTTTATGCATTACTCATACTCCTTCCTTTAATAATTACCCATATTACTATTGGTGCACCCACCATCGAAGTAACAGCGTTTATTGGTAACGAAGCATCGTAACCAGGTAGTTTTGACACAAGATTACATGCCAAAGTTAGTGAAGCTCCAATAAGAATAACTGCTGGCAATAAAACTGCATGATTTGATGTGCGGAAAAGTGTTCGTGCAATATGTGGCACTGCCAAACCAACAAAAGCAATTGGCCCGGTAAAGGCTGTTCCCATGGCAATTAAAAATCCTGAAATTAATATGAAAACACTCTGCATTAGTTTTACATTAAATCCCGAACTTATTGCATACTGACTTCCTAACAATAACGCATTAAGTGGCTTTACAAATACCAAGGCAATCATTGATACTACGAGCGTAACTACAAATATTGATACTGACTGGGTTATATTCGTTTTCGAAAAACTACCCAATCCCCATAGTATAAAAGCGTGTAAATCTTCAGAACTACTAAAAAATTGTAATGTTCCAACAACTGCCGAAACAAGGTATCCAATCATTATTCCAATTATCAAAACGGTTACAGCATTACCAACTTTACCCGATACAAAAACAATAATCAAAAGTACTACCAACGCTCCGGCAAATGATGCCAGCACAATTGCCAATTCATCAAAAATTATTGATGCGCCTGCAATGCTTACACCACCAATACCTCCTAGAAGTACAACTAAGGCAACTCCAAGACTAGCTCCTGCACTTATTCCCAGTACCGATGGTCCGGCAAGTGGATTACTAAAAGTAGTTTGAAGTAACAGTCCGGCAATACTTAAACCAACGCCAACTGATAACGCTGTTATGGCTTGTGGCAATCGATATTGAAGAATAATAATTTCTGAAGTATTGTTTACTGAATCATTAAACATAATTACATTCCAAACATCTGACCATGCAATACTTACTGAACCATACCAAATGTTTAGCAGAAAAAGCATAACAATTAATATGGGCAACAGAACAAAAATAATACTAGTATGTGTTTTTGAAATCATTTATGTAAGTTGCTTAACTTAAGGTAGTTTAACAATTCAATTTAAATTAAACGAATATTCGTTTCAAAAGTGTGTAAATGTAATAAGTTTATGAACTCCATTACTAATCATTTTATACTTTTGCAAAAAATAGATAAATGATTAGTCTTAATACCCGTATTCAAGCTTTTGACACTTTAGGAAAGCTACTACAGCAAATTGGCGAAAACAATGTTCAGGAAGATAACTCCAATGGTAAGCTCATGTTATTGGAGCAAGCCGTGGTTGATGCACCTCATTATAATGGGTGGTTTATTGAAGAAAATGCAAGATATATGCTTGCCGCCTTAGGGAAGAGTCTTACAAAAGTTAAACTTGAAAAATGGATTGAACCATATAAGCATGGGCTTGAAAAAGGTAAGAAAGCTAGTACCGTTGGTGTTGTGATGGCAGGAAACGTTCCAGTTGTTGGCTTTCATGATTTTTTATCGGTACTAATATCTGGTAATAAAATTCTTGCAAAGCTATCCAGTGACGATGAAAAACTACTTCCTTTAATTGCTGATTTGCTAATTGATATTGAACCCGAATTTAAAGAAATGGTTGAATATACAAGTAACCGTCTCACAGATTTTGATGCGATAATTGCAACCGGCAGTAATAATACATCAAGGTATTTTGAGTACTACTTTGGCAAATATCCTAATATCATAAGGAAAAACAGAAATAGCATTGCTTTAATTACCGGTGATGAAACTGACGATGATCTACAAAATCTAAGTAAAGATATTTTTAGGTACTTTGGATTAGGTTGCCGAAATGTATCTCATATTTTAATTCCAAAAGGCCACGACCTTAATAATATGTTGAGAATATTTTCATTAAATGAAGAAGTGACCATTAACCATAAATATTTTAATAATTACGAGTATAACAAAGCAATTTATTTAGTAAACAGTAAAAAACACTTCGACACCGGAAATTTATTACTAACAGAGGATAGTAGTTTTTCGTCACCTGTTAGCGTAATTCATTACGAGTATTATAATGATATTAATTCGGCAAACCGATTACTTGAAGTAAATAGCTCTAAAATTCAATGTGTTGTAACAAAATCAAATTTAGTTAAGGACGCTGTACCTCTTGGGTTTAGCCAGTCGCCAGAGCTATGGGATTATGCTGATGGAATTGACACAATGAAATTTTTAATTGACCTTTAAATTTTTAGTAAAAAAATTAGGATTTATTTAGTAAAGGTAATACTTTTGCAGCCCTTTTAAAAGAGCATAGTAAAATCAGAAAAATGAGAAAAGATATTCATCCAACGAATTACAGATTAGTCGTTTTTAAAGATATGTCAAACGACTATACATTTATCACAAGATCAACTGCGAATACCAAAGATACAATTGTTTGGGAAGAAGACGGTAAAGAGTACCCATTGGTAAAACTTGAGATTTCAAATCAGTCACACCCTTTCTTTACTGGTAAAATGAAACTTGTTGATACTGCTGGTCGCGTTGATAAGTTTAAAAACAAATACAAAAAACACTTTGATAAAAAAGTATAATTTGTTTTTTTATGGTATTTATTGCCATAATTAATTTATTCAAAGTTGTAAAGTAGGCGATTAACATCTGCATTTGCAGATTGTTATTATAGCCAACCGTATAAATTAAAAGGTTGCCTTTAAATAGGTAACCTTTTTTTTATGAACTTTTTTTATTGATTGTAATTTGTACTACTTTTATCTCGATAATTACTAACAGCTTTTTATTATGAATTACATATTATTTGATGGCTCTGAGCGCGACCAGCTTCTTCCAATTACATTTACACGACCTGTCGCCGACATACGAACAGGAATACTTACCATAAAGGAAAAATGGGAAAAGTATTTAGTGACCCCTGTTTCATTTAAAACAGAGGAGTATTTAAGTGCTAAATATCCAACAATAGTTTCTGATGATTGCATATTAATTAACGGATCAGTATTTCCAACTGGCGAATTAGTATTTCAGATAAACAAGCTATTGCACGGGCAAATATTGAAAAAAGGAGAGCTGGAAATTGCCATAAGATCCGATTCCAACTCGGGTGATATTAGTAATAAAGCAAATTATCAAATTATTGAAACCAATATTGAGTTTCTGAAACTTGAAAATACCTGGGATATTTTTAGTCTTAATCCACAAGCCATATTAGATGATTTTGAGCTAATTACAAAAAACAGAATCTCTTGTAAAGTATCTAACACTAACTTTATCATAGGTGATTCTAGTTTAATATTTATTGAAGAAGGTGCAAAGGTTGAGTTCGCTTTTCTTAACACTACTGATGGTCCAATTTATATTGGCAAGGACGCCGAAGTAATGGAAGGCAGCAAAATAAGAGGCCCTTTTGCCCTTTGTGAGCATAGCACCGTTAAAATGGATGCTAAAATATATTCTGGAACAACTATTGGTCCGCATTCGAAAATTGGAGGCGAGGTAAATAACTCCGTTATACTTGGTTATAGCAACAAGGGGCACGATGGTTTTCTTGGCAATTCGGTTATTGGTGAGTGGTGCAATCTTGGTGCTGACACCAATATTTCCAATCTTAAAAATACCTATGATTTTGTAAGGTTATGGTCATATCATCAAAATACATTTACTAGCACAGGTTTACAGTTTTGTGGGCTAATAATGGGCGACCATTCCAAATGCGGCATAAATACCATGTTTAATACAGGTACTGTTGTTGGAGTATCAAGCAATATTTATGGTGCAGGTTATCAGCGTAATTTTATACCATCATTTATGTGGGGAGGTGTAGCCGGACTTAAAACTTATAATTTTAAGAAGTCGGTAGAGGTTGCAAAGGCTGTTTTCAAAAGGCGAAATTTGATTTTCGATGAGATTGAAGAAAATATTTTTGCTCACTTATTTGGCATTACACATAACGAATAGTATTACGGAGCCGCGGCAAGGATTGCAGGGGTAGCTTGTTGAAATAC
>JASFZK010000201.1:0-4043 GCA_045267845.1 Bacteroidota bacterium
ATGTATAAAAAAAGTGGTTTCATGGCTTCTGTTGCTGTTAACAACCTTCTTAATGCTAATTATGCAACTTGGGCATATGCCTCTAAATCGGTTAATTACCAGACGCATCAAACTACTTGGGAGAAAATGTACATACCAGGATGGCCTGTTAATTTCAACCTTACTCTTGGCTACACTTTTGGTCATCGTAATAAATAAAAACATATAACTATGAATTCATTCTTCAATAGATTGAATAATTACAAATCAGGAGGAATTCGCCTTATTGGCGGATTCATCTTGCTATGTTTTGTGATTGAATCAGCTACTTCACAAAATAACATATGGTTTTCAAATAAGCCACCTGAGGATGACAAAAGATCGACGCCAAGTGGTATGCATGGTTTGTCATCTGTAAAGGGAAAAAGAGGGTCATCATCAATTGTACAATGGCTTCGTGAAGGTACCCATCCTATTTCATCTAAATATATTCAACTTACTGACAATGATGTATTTGAATTCTATCTATACTCACCTACAGGTAAAGATTCTGTTGGCGAATTTAAGGGAGACTATCTTACATATGCAAGTAAAGAAGAGGGGTATTACAACGGGTATTTGATACTCAAACATGTTAGTAACGACACATTGTATGTTAACATTGCCAAAGCCGAAATGCTCAATCATAGCTGTAGAAATGGACATAAAAATGTGCAAAATAAAAAGGGTACTGATGTTTACCCAAGTACTATCCCTGCTGAGATTATTAGGGAGCGTACATTAAGTGAAAACTTTCATTATTTTGCTTCGTCAGGTGATGTTATCGACTACCAATTTGTTGTTGATGGCAAACCTATTAAAGGGGCTGATTTGATTTTTAATACTCAAACAGGATGGCAAAAAAAACTGATAACGAACGAGGATGGGATTAGTAGCTTTCAAATATTGCAAGATTACTTTTCACCATGGCAAGAGATAAATAACCGTAAAGTTTACGATTATGTAATTTTTGGTAACATAACAATTCCAAAAACAGGTACTTATAATGGACATAATTATTCTTTTGTTAATTATACCACCAGCCTTTCGGATGGTTACCGACCAGCCAAAACAATGTATATGTCGATGTTTTGGGCTCTTGTAGTGTTTATGATAACTGTAATCCTTTCGGTTGCAGGTATCTTTATCTATAAACTTAACAGAAATAAAAAATACAAGGAGGTAAGTTTTGATGAAAAAGGTTAGGGATTATATTAATAATTCAAATGTTTCCAGGTTTAGATTCATCGTCCAGATACTTGCATTCATTTTGTTTGTTTATGGAGGATACTTTACTATTCACGTAGGGCAGCAATTACCAATGTTTGCTTGTCCGTACAACGCAGGTAGCCCAGGAACATGTTATTTAATTGCAATGCAACATGGACTACACTTAACCTGGGAACAACTAGTAAGTTACAGGGGACTGGCATTTTTTATCGGTCTACTAAGTTTCGTCATGTTTTTTGTAATTTTCAACAAATCATGGTGCGGATTCATGTGTCCATTGGGCACTTTACAAGACTGGATTACGAAAATCAGGAAATTTACTTTAACAAAATTCTCTCGTTATGATCAGTTGAGTTTCAAACAACTAAAAAAGATTAAATATGTATTGCTAATATTAATATTTATAATTCCGCTTGGCATGAACAATTCCTTTTTTGGTGCTCCAAAAATATCACACGACATGTCGGCACCTTTTTGCCAAATTTGTCCTGGGCGAACTATACTACCACTTTTTTCAGGAGATACATCGCAATTATTTATCGACTTCCGAAATCCCGTAACAATTGTAATGTCTAGTCTAGGTATTCTGGTTACAGCTTTATTTTTTGTTGGTTCATTTTTAAAGAAAAGATTCTTTTGCTTTTTCTGTCCAATGAGTGCATTACAATTTTTATTCTCAAAAGTTGGTGTATTACGATTAACAAAAAATGGAGATAATTGTACAAAATGTGGTAATTGCTACAGAGTTTGCGATGTGGGTATTCTTGAGATTGCAGAAGATGTTACGAGCAAAAATATTGTTAAAGATGATTGTATGATGTGCTTTAAATGTGTAGAATCTTGTCCTGAAGAAGATTGTTTGGACGTGAAAGTACTAAACTTGAAGGTATTTTCATCAACAGAAAAAGGCTTCTTCAAAAGATACGCCAATCATATTGACCAATTAACTACAACAGACGAAAAAGATGCATAAATATACTGATACAGATAGGTACAACCGGGTAAAGAAAACTTCTACCATTCATTATAATATGGAGGTGAATAAGATACTTGCAGAGATTGTTGATGACTTTCCAGATAATCCAGAAAGAATGAAATATTTCTATGATAAGTTTAAAATCCCCGATGGTGGTGAATCAATCTATCCCAAAGGAAAAAAAATAATTGCATCCATGTGTATTCATGTGCCAATTGAATTAGTTATTGCATTGGATGCTATCCCGGTAAGGATTTGCTCAGGAGCATATTCGGCCGATGCAGCTGGGTCTGATTTGCTTCCTGCAAAAACATGCCCTATGGTAAAATCAACAATGGGAGCCTTATTTTTAGATATGCTACCAGGCAATGCCAAGCCTGATTTGGTAATTAACCCAACCACTTGTGATCAGAAGAAAAAAATTGGGGAAATGGGCGAAGAGGTAAATAAGGAATTTTACACATTGGAAGTCCCTCCTACCAAGGATTCTGAGGAAGCACGTCAATATTGGCAAAGAGTAATTAAAAAACTGATAAAGAAACTTGAATCTGTAACAGGAAATAAACTTACACGGAAAAAGTTAAAAAGGTCAATTCATGCTGTGGCAAATGCCCAATCAGAATTTCGTAGATTTATGTCACTACGAAAAGGCTCACCTGTGATTTATGGGAAAGATGCGTTACTAGTTACCAACGCCTACTTTTTTGATGATATACATTCATGGACAGATAATTTGAAAAAGTTGAATGATGAACTTGAAGAAAGAAAGAAAAATGAACTAACAGTTTCGGGAAAGAAAGCTCCAAGAATACTTTTAACTGGCTCTCCATCAATATTTCCAAACATGAGAACACCAATAATTGTAGAAATAATGGGAGGTGTAATCGTATATGAAGAATTCTGCTCAAGCAGCCGAATGTTATATGATACAGTTGCCGTTGACGAATGGTTTTTATATGACATGATACCGGGAATCGCTGATAGATACCTTAAACCAAGTACATGTCCAAACTTTACACCAAACGACGATCGGATAAGAAAAATAATGAAAGCCATGAAAGAGTATAATGTTGATGGTGTTGTTTATCAAACATTTACAGGATGTCAGCTTTATGATTTGGAATCGAGAAGAATTAGCCGTCAGTTAGAAGATGCGGGATTCCCTGTTTTAAACATTGAGGTAGATTATAATCCTGAAGACTCAGGACAATTAAACACCAGACTTGAAGCATTTTTAGAATCAATAAAAGACAATAATAGAAAAAACTAGATGCAATATTTCATTGGAGTAGATATAGGTTCAACAACAATTAAGATTGTTTTGGTTGATGAATTGGGGAAGATGATTGATAAAATTGGTTCTCCCACAGGAAGTATGTTTAATAAAAATGCGTTGGATAGTCTTGAACGCCTATTAGTCAGTAATAAATTAAAAACCGAAGATATTTCATATATAGTTTCAACCGGTTATGGTCGTAAGCTATTTAAAATAAGCGATGAAAACATAAATGAGTTAACTGCAAATGCCAAAGGAGCTTTAAACTGTTTGGGAGATAATCTTAAGGTAAAAACCATAATTAATGTTGGAGGACAAGATACAAAGGTAATATTACTTGATAATAATGGAAAAATGACAAACTTCTTCATGAACGACAAATGTGCTGCTGGTACTGGCCGGTTTTTAGATATCAGTGCCCGGAACCTTGAGGTTGAAGTAGACCAACTGGAAATATTGCATTTTGAGGCAAAGGACACTCCCCTACCAATTAATAGTATTTGTGCAGTATTTGCTGAATCGGAAATAATTTCATTATTAGCT
>JASFZK010000202.1:0-28945 GCA_045267845.1 Bacteroidota bacterium
AATCTCAATGGAACGTATGAGCCTCTCCTGATCCAATGTATCAGAAACATTATGCAAAGCCCCAAATGAACTTAATTTAGTAACGAGTTCATCATGACTCAGGCCCGACAACTTACTCCTAAGCTCATCATTAACATGTACCTTCCCCATCTTATAACCACTTACAACAGCATCAAGATACATTCCACTACCACCACATAATATTGGTAATTTCTCATCATTAATTATTTTGTTAAAAGCATTGGAAAAATCGCCAAGAAATTCGAAAACATTATATCTTGTTCCTGGTTTTGCAATATCAATTAAATGCACTGGAATCTGTCTTCCATCAACCACATAGTCACTTAAGTCTTTACCGGTGCCAATATCCATTCCAGTATAAATTTGCCTCGAATCAGCGCTTATTATCTCACCGTCAAGTCGTAATGCAAGGTTTGCAGCAAGGGTTGTTTTTCCTGTTGCTGTTGGGCCAAGTATGGTTATTAACTTATTCATCAATATCTTCTTTCAACAGTTCATTAAGGTTTTATAACATACACATAATCAAATATATACAAAATGCACAATGAATATTTACCGTCCTGATAATCAACCCTTTGCGACTTGGCGACTTTGCGAGAAACCAAAACTACACGAACTATTGTTAATTAGTAAAAAAATAAAAATCCAACCACAAGAGATTAGTCCACTGTTTTTCTTAATTCCATCTCCATTCGAAACAAAAAATCTCGTAATTCATTCATTTGTTCAATGGAAGATTTCTCATAATCTAACTTTTCTAGTTTCGACAATAGTTCCACATCAATCTCATCTTTAAAATATGAAACTAAATAATTATAAATTATTTCTTCATCACGAATTTTTATATTTACCTGCTGCTTTCGAAGAAACTGTAGTATACGTAACCCGTCAACTTTATTTTTGCAAGCTCTAACAAAATTCTTTTCATCCTTATAATTGTCTCGAAGCAAAGTCCATATTTCAACTGATTTCAGTTGATTTTTCAGAAACTCATCCATGGGAGTTTCAACTTCAGTTTTAAAAAGATCGCTAAATAGTTTGTAAGTAGTAGCAACCTCGTCAAATAGGCTATAGTGATAATGAGGATATGAGTTCCAATCACCACTGTGTCCTTTTATTAAAGCCGGACCAGTGCCAAACAATACCCTATCAGAAAACCTTGAAGAAGGATGGGCAATTGTAGAACACCACATTCCTAACCTGCCAATTTTAGTGAGCTTTTGCAGAAAATAAAAGTCCTCACCCGAAGCAACAGGAGTTAATCCACCTGCCTTACGGTATGCCCAAACCGGAAAAGCCATTGCTGAGCCAAGGGCTGTGTAACCATACGGATTATTTATCCTCATCATGTTTAATGCGTAGTATCGCATATAAATTTCATAGCGCAATATTAATCGATCAGTAATATTATCACCCAGTTTATGATAGTACGGAATTGCCAACCCCTCTATTTTTTTATTTCTGGTAAAAAAATCAAAAACCGACTGTAAATAGTTACTGGGATAATAAGTATCTGCATCAATACTTACAATAAAATCATTTTTGTTGGCTTTGAGTGAGATATGATCCATTATGGTTTTTCGAGCCCACCCTACTCCACCTTTTTTATCTGGCCACCCTTTTCCTGGCGTGCTTCGGTCTATTATTTCAATATCAAAATTTTGCGCTTTCTTAAGAAATTCTATGCTTCTAAGGTTATCCTCACATGCAACTACTTTATCTGGTTTTTGCCACCAACTTTCGTATTGATTTACACAAGCTACCAAACTAAATCTATCAAAACTTTGAGAACTTAGGCAACTAAGTAAGCCACTGATATTATCCGACTCATTAAGAACCGGCAAAGCAACATAAATCATGGGCGCATCAATCATCAATACAAATAATTATAATATTTGAGTTGCAAAGTTATATCAATTTGGTGTCAAAATGAGTGATAAATAAAAGGTTTCCTACCTTTGCAGAAAAATAACAATATGGATATTAAGAAAAATCTACACGATTTTTTATCAACAATTCCTAAAAACATAGAGCTTGTTGCTGTTTCGAAAACAAAACCTGTTGAATTAGTGAAAGAAGCGTACGATGCAGGGCAAAGAGTTTTTGGAGAAAACAAGGTTCAGGATTTAGCTGAAAAGTCAACACAATTACCTGAGGATATTGATTGGCACTTTATTGGGCACATGCAAACTAACAAAGTGAAATTTATAGCACCTTTTGTAAAAATGATTCATGCGGTTGACAGCATCAAATTACTTAAAGAAATAAATAAGCATGCTCTCAAAAATGGTCGTGTTATAGATTGTTTATTACAATTTCATATTGCTCAGGAAAGTACAAAATTTGGCTTGAGTTTATCAGAAGCTAAAGATATTTTAAGCAACAATGATTTGTTAAATCTAAATAATATACGAATAGTTGGTGTTATGGGAATGGCAACATTTACTGATAACATGGAGCAAGTTAGAATTGAGTTCAAACAACTATCAGAATATATGTCAACAATAAAAAAGGAATTTTTTAACCAGCAAACTTACTTTAAAGAAATATCCATGGGCATGTCGGGCGACTATAAAATTGCCATTCAAGAAGGCAGTACAATGATTAGAATTGGAACAAAAATATTTGGTGAAAGAAATCATTAAACTCTCTTTTTATACTAAGCCTCTGTTAGAACTTATAACTAGAAAATGAATTATTTTTTCTTTGTTTGATGAAGAAAATTATTGCATAGCCGTAGTTACGGAATTATTTTATGAAGAAAAACAATGGGAAAAGAAACATTTTATATTATAAGTTTTGATAGCGGCTTAGTATATAACCTTCAAACACGATATCGTAAATGATTACTTATATACTATTTGTCGCTGGTTTTGTTATTCTAATTTTGGGTGCTAAATTTTTAGTTGATGGCGCATCGTCAATAGGGATAAAAGCCGGATTATCACAATTTGTTATAGGAATAACGGTTGTAGCATTGGGCACATCGCTTCCAGAGCTTGTGATAAATGTACTTGCCAGTATCGATGGAAATACGGGATTAGCCATTGGTAATGTTCTGGGTAGTAATATTATGAATACATTACTGATACTAGGAATTACAGCCATAATTTATCCAATTAAAGTTGGCAACAACGTTTGTAAGCGCGACTCATGGATTAACCTTATTGCAATTCTATTATTAGCACTTCTTGCAAATGATTTCATCTTCGGAAAAAATAAAAATGTAATTGATACTTCGGATGGTATCATATTATTGATTTTTTTCATAATAATGCTGTACTTACTTTTTTCAAAGTCAGATGCGAATGATAACGAAACCAGCGACTCAAGTATAGTAGCTATTTCACTCCCAAAATCAATTTTACTAATCATTGCAGGGAGTTTTGGATTATTCTTTGGTGGTAGCTGGATTGTTGATGGTGCAGTTGAAATATCAAAAAGTTTTGGAGTTTCTCAATCTACAATCGGACTAACATTGGTTGCCATGGCAACTTCACTACCCGAACTTGTGACATCAATTGTTGCGGCTCTGAAAAAAAATACCGACATAGCGATAGGTAATGTATTGGGATCAAATATATTTAATATTTTTCTGGTTCTAGGAGCAAGTGCAGTAATCCATCCCATAGATTTTGATGGTTCACTAAATGGTGAAATAGGAATTCTCATAGTAGCGTCTTTATTTTTAATGATCGTAATAAGAGTCGGCAAAACCAAGCGAACAATAACCCGTTTGGAAGGCATATTCCTTACCATAGGTTATTTTGCATTCCTGTTTTGGTCTATATTTTCTTAGATTTGCCGCATGAAAAATAGTTACTTTCCAATTATATTACTTTTACTTTTTGTGATGCAGCTTGGGCTAACCGCTCAACAACAGGGGTTTGGGTGTATCAAAAACAAAGAGCTCCTTTCGTTATCCGGAATTCAAAAAAACAATGAGATATTAAATAATCCTGCGATTGAAATTCCTCCAATATTTGGTAAAAAAGCAAGGAAAAGCGGGCGTAATTTATCTCTTCCCTTTGGTGTTGGACTATACTCTATAAACTATGACCAGGGCTATATAGCAAATAACTTACGATTAATCCCCGACTCGTCTACGCTGGTGGCACGTGCTGATACAATGTACCAAAACACGACGGCATATGAGTCAATATTACAAATAAGGCCAAACCTATGGCTATTTCCTTTTTTAAATGTTTACGGTATTATTGGTTATTCACGAGGTGTTATTTCACCTAATTTAGTGATACCATATATTGTTATCGAAAATATTCCAATTATCGACTCAATAATTATTGATTCAACATTTGAAATACACGATGATATCGCATACGTTGGATTAAATTATGGAATTGGTGCAACTTTTTCCATGGGCTTTAGGAGCTTTTTTATAATGGTAGACTATAACTACACAATAACCGACCCTACTGATCTTGAAGAAAACCTACACAACCAACTATTCAGTCCAAAAGTAGGTGTACTATTGGGTAATAAACACAGTAATAATTTCGGGGCAATCTGGCTGGGCGCCATGTACATGCATAACGACCAATCTTTTAGTGGTAAAATTGATGTTGCTGAAATTAACCCTGATCTTGTAATTCTACTTGGTGAAAAAGCTACATATTCAGGAACAATATCTGCAATTCAAAGATGGAACTTCATAATTGGAGGCTCATGGGTAATTAATAGCCACCATCATATAGTTATGGAAGTTGGCTTTTGGGAAAGAAAACAAATTTCGCTTGGTTACGATTTTAGGTTCTAGCAGTCATAACCATATAAATTGAAGCTTACTTAGTTTTTACTAACGGTTGGAGATAGTAAACTTACTTCTTTTGCTTTTCAACAGGTAATGTATTAAAAAGACGGGCAACATCTTTTTTAACATTTTTCTCTTTGGCTTCTTCGTGCTCTACTCTTCCTTGGGCTAATCCCTGCCAAACAATTCTTTTTAACTTGGGATCCATTAAGTCAATCACAAATGTACCCACATTATAATCATGCTTTACAGCGGTATATGGATATAATCCACCAGCCATGCCATATCCAACAACACCAACACTAGCACCACCTGATCCAACACCTATACCAACTCCAACTGATCCATATCCGCCATAGCCTGCCATTTGTGAAGCATAAGCTGAATAGCTAGTTTCTTCTGATATAATTATAAAAACAGAAACTTGTAAATCAGCATTATTTTCTTGATAAACATATCCTCGTACTTCCATCTCATGTTTAATTGACATAAGAATAAATTTCTTTGTTTGCTGACTAACCTGATCATCATTATGACGTTCCCAGTTCAATAACCCAAAGGTCTTGTACTTAGAAAAATCAACATCATGGTCGTATTCACCAACAAATTTCCATGTATTACATGACGATAAAAATAATATTATGATTAGGGGTAGTATAAATTTTTTCATTCTTTTGCTTTATAAATTATTGAGATTAGGTATATATTATTTCTTTTTCTTGTGTGCTGGAAAATGCATTAACATCTGGGCAACATTTTTTGGTAGTTTTTTATCTCTTTTTTCAAGATTTGGTTCAACCTGACGTGACCCAAGTGCCTGCCAAATTAACTTTCTGCTAGCTACACTAAAAAAATCAATAACCAAAGATCCTTCTGTATAGTGATTCACAGTTACAGTTGAGGAAGAATAACCAGGTCCGTATCCATAACCATATCCAAAACCCGAGTAGCCCCATCCACCACCATATCCTGCCCAACCTCCATAATGGTTAGTATAAGCATCATAACTTGTTTTACCTTTAAGTGTCACAAAAATTGAAACAACCATCTCGCCACCCTCTTTTTGATAAACATATCCCTTTTTCTCCAACTGATCCTGAATGGCAATTAAGATTGTCTGCCTATCATATTCGTTCATTTGATAACCATGCTTGTAATCCCAAGGGTAAAAACTAAAAGTACTAAACTCCTGAAAATTGACTTTTTGGTCAAAATCATAATTTACATCCAATGAACTACATGAGGTGAGAAACAATATGCTCGTAAAAATTGCAATAAGTTTTTTCATAATTTTTTAATTTTTGCGAAAATACATTTAATTCGCCAATGTAGGGTATTTTTGATTCCTATTACAACTGAACAACAAGCTTTAAGTAATATCATCTTTTCCTTAGAAATATTATCTAAAACAATATTTACACACTATTCAAGATTAATTACAATATCCAATAACAATTAAAAAGAAGTAGAATTCTTCATAAGAAAAGGTGATTATTCGTATCAACACCATTGATATTTTTTCACATAGAGTACAATTAATCTAACCAATTTGAATTTTTATCAATAAATAGTTGCAAAGTATGCACATCACATATATATTTGCAGTGTTATTAAATTAACAATAAACTACTTTATGAACGCAATAGACACATTTAGAGAACTACCACATAAAACTATTGAAAGGCTCAGTCAGTATCGAAGAGCACTATTAATATGCCTCGACAATGGTAAAGATCATATATTCTCGCACGAAATAGCTAAAATTCAACATATAACACCAGTACAAGTAAGACGCGATCTTATGTTGATTGGCTACTCCGGTACCTTAAGAAAAGGATATAATATTCAAAAATTAATTGATTTAATAGCCCAAATAATAGATAGCGAACAAGGAATTAAAGTTGCAATTGTTGGGATGGGAAACCTTGGCCGAGCCTTAATAAATTATTTTGCCGGAAAACGCCATAAGCTTTCAATTTCTGCTGGTTTCGATGTGAATCAAGATAAAATTGGCAGCACCATTCATGATGTACCTTGTTATGATATAAAAAATATTGAGAAAGTAATCAAGAAAGAAAATATTGAAATTGCTATTATTACGGTACCCGCAACCGAAGCAAATTCAACAACCAACCTACTTGTTAAGGCTGGTATTAAAGGGATTTTAAACTACACTCCTAAACCCGTAAATGTTCCCGACGGAATATACCTTGAGGAATACGATATGATTACTACCCTCGAGAAGGTTGCATTTTACGTTAAAATGGGAAATGAAGAAACACAAAAAATTGGCAAATCAGAATCGGGTAAACAAAAGTTACAAGCTCGATAGTTCAATTATATAATTCTGGATTCTAGGTTCTGGGTTTCTGGAATTTTAAAAAAAACAATCTCCATATTTTAGGATTGGTATACTAATACCAACTGTAAGCCCAAATTACCAATATAAATTGTTTCTTTTTCTCTTTCTTTTTGTTAGAACATATTTCCAGAGCTTAGAAGCTGTCTAAATTTCGTTTTTAGAATTTAGTATGATGGCTTTTTTTCAGATTGAGGCATTTTTGAGACACATAGCAGTAGCTACGGGTCGAAAAAATAACGATAAGATGACAAAAAATACACATAATAAAACTGATGGATGAATTTTAGACAGCTTCTTAGGCTATTCAAATATTTTCTGCCTAAATAAAGAAAATAATAATTCAATTTATTTATCGGTAATATGGAATTACAATTGCTATAATAGATGGCCCACCAATGGATATTGCTAGTAGTACAAAAACAAAACCCTTAGAAATAATTCCTTTTCAAGAAAATATTCTAAGGATTATAATTTTATACTGAAAAAATTGATAATTATTCTGGTAGCTATACCACAGTAATACGAGTACCACCATTATCAACGCCAAGCAGATTAGGCACTGTAATAATTGCATCCTTACCACTTCTTATCACAAAGTTAATGGCAGCTTGAATTTTCGGACCCATACTACCTGCTCCAAATTGTCCTTCTATCATGTGTTGCTTAGCCTCAGAAACACTCATCTTGTCAATTGTTCTTTCTTGAGGAGTATTAAAATTAAGACAAACTTTAGGTACATCAGTAAGTATGAAAAGTTTATGGGCATGTATTTGAGTTGCCAATAATGATGATGCCAGATCTTTGTCAATAACCGCATCAATACCTTGTAACTTATTTTCTTCTTTATAAAAACATGGAATTCCACCACCACCAACTGCAATTGCAATATGTCCTTCGTTTGCCAGTTTTTCAATGGAGCGCATGTTAAAAATAGTAAGTGGTTCTGGTGATGCAACTACTTTTCGCCATCCACCACGTGCCTTATCTTCAACAAAAACAGACTTTGTCTCAGCCATGAATTTCTCTGCTTCTTCTTTGGTAAAATATGGACCAACAGGTTTTGTAGGATTCGAAAATGCAGGGTCATCTTTATTAACAAGTACCTGAGTAATAATTGAAATAACATCAGGATCCATATCATTTTCCATCAACACATTACGTAATTGCTGCTCAAGCATATAACCAATAAATCCTTGCGAATAAGCAACACTGATATCCAATGGCATATCAGGAATACCGTATAATTTATTTCCGGCAGTATTAGCCATTAGTATATTTCCAACTTGTGGACCATTACCATGGGTAACTACCAAATTATAATTTCTTTTTAATAGTTTAACCAAGTTTTTACTTGCTTCATAAGCATTTAATTCCTGCTCATCTATGGTTCCTTTCTGGCCTGCTTTTAACAAAGCATTTCCTCCAAACGCAACAACCGCTAACTTCCTCATAATCAATAATATTTTAAAAAAGAGAGCAAAGGTATA
Source organism: Bacteroidota bacterium (assembly GCA_045267845.1). GTDB lineage: Bacteria > Bacteroidota > Bacteroidia > Bacteroidales > F082. Next base: position 8,642 of record JASFZK010000202.1, read on the forward strand.
GAAATATTTAATTATATAATTAATTAATGGTATAATTATTTTATTGGCATAATATTATTATGGTGCAATTAAGTAAAATTTAAATATATTTTTCAATAATTAATCAATATATAAATGCACCATTGTATCATAATCTAAATTACCATAACTTCGCATGCTCAGATATTTAAGTCAAAGCTATTTCATATGTTTAGCCTAAAAAACATTAATTTCAAAAGTATCATTGGTTTCTTTGTTGGCCCAATATTATTTTTATGGATAGTATTATTTTTAGATTTAGAGCCCGGCAAACCCACTGTAACATATACACTTGGCATTGCTGTACTAATGGCAATTTGGTGGATTACTGAGGTTGTACCTCTAGCAATTACGGCATTACTCCCGGTAGTATTATTTCCACTTTTTGGCGTAATGAATGGCAAAGCTGTTTCGTCGACATATTTTAATCATGTCATATTTTTATTTATTGGCGGATTTTTGGTTGCTCTGGCAATGCAGAAATGGGATCTCCACAAACGTATTGCCATAAGGATATTACTGGTGACAGGATCAAGTCCGGCACGAATTTTACTAGGATTTATGCTGGCTACTGCATTTTTATCAATGTGGATTTCAAATACTGCCACAGCCATGATGATGGTTCCCATATTGCTTTCTATTATCCAAAAGATGGAAGACTTTATGGAAGCAAAAGAATTAAAAAAATATACAGTTGGATTATTGCTTGGTGTGGCCTATAGTGCATCCATTGGTGGAATTGCGACATTGGTAGGTACTCCTCCGAATCTATCGTTTGCACGAATATTTCAAATAATGTTTCCATCTGCTCCCGAGATTAGTTTTTCCACATGGTTCATTTATGCATTACCAATTAGTATAATCTTCTTTGCAATTACATGGGGGTATTTGTATATGCTTTATAAACCAAAAAAAACGCTAATTCCCATAAAAGATATTAATTTCAAACAACAATACAAGGAACTTGGACCGGCAACATACGAACAAAAAGCGGTTGGTATTATTTTTATTTCATTGGCACTACTTTGGCTCACTCGTGCCGGCTTATATATTGGAAGTGTTGAGATTCCCGGTTGGAGTAGCCTATTTTCCTCTCCCGAATACATAAATGATGGTACTGTTGCCATCGCCTTATCAATTATACTTTTTATTATTCCAACAAAAAACGGAGCTGGCAAACGAATTATGGATTGGGCAACAGCATCCAAAATACCCTGGAATATTGTACTGCTTTTTGGTGGGGGATTTGCCTTAGCCAGTGCTTTTAAAGAATCGGGCTTATCAATTTGGGTTGGCGAGCAGCTTAGCGATATCGGCAACCTACATCCAATTATGATAATTATTGTTATTTCGCTTACAATGACATTTTTAACAGAGCTGACATCAAATACCGCAACCACCGAAATGCTACTGCCTGTACTGGCTGGCTTATCGGTTAGTACCGGAATAAATCCTCTACTACTAATGTTACCAGCTACAATAAGTGCATCCATGGCATTTATGCTCCCGGTAGCAACACCACCAAATGCAATAGTTTTTGGATCCAACAAAATAACAGTGATGGAAATGGCTCGAACGGGTATTGTACTAAATTTAGTGGGTGTAATTGTAATATCTCTCGTTACATATTATTGGGGATCATGGGTATTTGATATCAATCCTGATGTAATGCCAACCTGGGCAGTCATCAATAAATAACAGCTTCAAACAAAATTACCATTGAAAAAAATACACAATCAAAATAAAGCCTATTTACTCGCCTTATTAGCTGTTGCATGGTGGTCAACAATGAGTTCTGCATTTAAAATAACTCTACGATATATTTCCTTCGACCAACTTCTACTATGGGCATCGCTAATTGGTGCTATTGCTCTGTTTGTTATAAACCAAGTAGGAAAGAAACCATTAAAATTCAGAAACATATCCTCCAAAGACATAATTTCTTCGGCAATTATGGGTTTCTTAAATCCGTTTTTATATTATCTCATATTATTTAAAGCCTACGAATTACTGGAAGCACAAATAGCCGGAACCCTAAATTATACCTGGCCTGTCATACTTGTGATTATGTCGGTGATATTCTTAAAACAAAAGATTAGCCTATGGAGTATAGTTGCCATACTAGTTAGTTTTTTCGGACTTCTCGTAATCAGCACACAAGGCAACTTTACAAGTTTCGGTAACTCAAGTGTTCTTGGAATAGCACTTGCTATTGGTAGTGCTTTTTTTTGGGCTTTATACTGGATTCTAAATATGAAAGACCCTCGTGAAGAAACTGGTAAAATATTTCTAAACCTATGCTTTGGCTTTATTTACATAGTGGTATATTTATTACTTACATCTGATTCAATTTCATTTCCAGCCGGTTATGCATTGATTGGTTCTATTTACATAGGATTATTTGAGATGAGTATTACATTTGTAATTTGGCTACTTGCATTAACAAATTCAGAAAATACAGCTAAAGTTAGTAACCTAATTTACTTATCCCCATTTATTGCTTTGTTCTTTATTAAATTTACTGTTGGTGAAGATATTCATTTTTCAACTTTTATTGGGCTAATTTTTATTATTGGAGGAATATTGCTTCAGCAGGTTGTGAGAAAAAAAGGTGTCAAGGGAATATGGTATAGGGGAAATAAGTTATAAAGTATGATACGTCAATTCACCCAAAATTTGGATGTAGTAATAGATAATCTTGCCATTAACAAACCAAATTACACCTGCCCTACTTACCATATCCGCTTACCCCCTATTTCCGGTATAGCCATATATACCATGCCTTTACCGCCTGTTCGCTTGAGATACTAACCCATTCAAAATTTTCATTGATAAACCATGTCCTAAATAACAAATTTACTTTACTTTTATTTCTCAAAAAAACAAACAAAATGTACCCTCGAATAAGTGACTTCATTAATGATATTTTTGGAACAGATATTAATCTTCCAATCCAAAGTTATGGTTTTTTTCTAGCCCTAACATTTTTGGTTGCCGCGTTGATAATTAAACACGAGTTAGCGCGAAAAGAAAAAGAGGGTGTAATTAAATCAACATTTAAAAAAACACTAATTGGTAAACCTGCATCAATTACTGAGCTGGCAACAACCTTTGTATTAAGCCTTATTGCTGGATATAAAATAAGTGGAATATTTGTTTATTACAACCTTATGATTGCAGATCCTCAGGGGTTTGTCTTTTCATCTCAAGGGTCATTATTAGGAGGTGTAATTATTGCCACAGGGTTTACTTATTACCAATACCATATAAAAAATAAACAAAAGCTTGAAGTGCCTGAGTGGAAAAATATTGAAATCCCGGCAAAGGATCAGGTATGGCCCTTAGTTTTTATTGCTGCAATATTCGGAATTATTGGAGCTAAAATATTTCACCAGTTAGAAAATATGGACGAATTTATGAGAGACCCCATAGGTTCTATGTTATCCTTTAGTGGATTAACTTTTTATGGTGGATTTATTGTTGCTGCCGTTGCAGTATCTATTTATTCTGAAAAGCATAATATACCCTGGCTTCAAATGGCCGACATAGTTGCTCCTGCATTAATTATTGGATATGGCATTGGTCGTATTGGGTGCCAGGTTGCTGGAGATGGTGATTGGGGAATTGTAGTTACAATGCCACAACCTGAGTGGCTCTCATTTTTACCCGAATGGCTGTGGGCTTACAATTATCCCCATAATATTTTAAACCAGGGTATTCCAATTCAAGGTTGTGCCGGGTCACATTGTTTTCAGCTTGCTAAACCAGTGTTTCCAACCCCTATTTATGAAACAACTATGGCATTCCTAATTTTTGCATTTCTATGGATCATTAGAAAAAAACTTGTAGTACCTGGCTCACTGTTTGCAATATATCTAATGTTTAATGGTGCCGAACGATTTCTAATCGAGAAAATAAGAGTCAACAATGTTTTTGATTTTCTTGGTTTGAAAGTCACACAAGCAGAAGTTATCTCAACAATACTATTCCTTTTCGGACTTGGAATGTTGATAATACTAGTTGTTATTCATAAGAGAAAATCACCAGTTACTCAAGTGGAATAATGCAGGTTACTTTTGACCAAACCAGGTTTTAACTTATTTATTTATCATTAACTTATCCTTCAAACATGAACCTCGAATTAATAACAAAACAAGTTGTAAATCTTAGCAAGACAGTAGGTTATTTCATAAAACAAGAAGTTGAAAAACTCGATAAAACTGATATTGAAGAAAAAGGGATTCATAATCTTGTTACATACGTAGATAAACAATCAGAAAAACAACTAGTAAAAGAGTTGGGCATAATCTTTCCTGAAGCTGGGTTTATAGCAGAGGAAGATGCAACATTAATCAGATCAGATAAATTCAATTGGGTAATTGACCCACTTGACGGAACAACCAACTTTATTCACCGTATACCGCTTTTCGCTATTTCAATTGCATTGATGGATGGTGATGAAGTAATTATGGGTGTTATATATGAAATAAATCTAAAAGAATGTTTTTATGCGTGGAAAGGCAGTCCAGCATTTTTAAATGGGAAACAAATAAAAGTATCTGTCACAACAAAACTTGATAACTCTTTATTAGCAACAGGTTTTCCTTATTACGATTACTCGATGCTTGACCCATACCTTGCTTTATTTAAAGATTTGATGCAAAACACAAGAGGTGTAAGAAGATTAGGATCTGCCGCCGTTGATTTGGCCTACGTTGCCTGTGGTCGATTTGAACTCTTTTATGAATATGGATTACAATCATGGGATGTTGCTGCTGGTGCATTAATTGTAAAGCAAGCTGGTGGTATGGTAACCGATTTTAATGGCAAAAATGATTACGTATTTGGGAAGCAGCTTATTGCATCTAATAAGCACACTCACAGCGAGTTCTCTAAAAAGATTCAACACTTTTTCAGCTTGTGATCTTTAAACCAATTATTTCATGATTTTGTCGTATAATTGTAAGTTATTACAAGCAGATAACAATGGTAAAAAATAATCATAGTGAAATCGAAAAAGATAGTCCTTATAGAAGCCTTTTTAAAGCTATTAGTTGGCGTTTAATAGCATCTGGAGCAACATTTATTATAAGTTTCACAATCTTTACACAAGCAACTCAAACAGCATACAAGGATATAGTAGGAGCTGTATCGCTAATTACAGCTGTTGATATTGTTGCAAAACTCATTTTGTATTACTTACATGAAAGACTTTGGACTAATATTGTTTGGGGTAAGTACTGGAGACGACAAGCTTTAATGCGTAAACTAAAGAAACATAATAAAGCCAAAAAACTATACCATGAAAATCAATAAGGCACTTTCCATATTAGCAATCTTTTTATCATTAACACTTTACAGTGGTTTATACGCCGACTCAATAGTTGATGTACAAACAACTATTTATCGATTTAAGATTGACGAGATGATTGCCCCTCCCGTATGGCGAACAACCAAGCTTGCCATCGAAAACGCAAAAAAACACAATGCTGATTTAATTGTTATCCATATGAATACCTATGGTGGGATGCTGGATGCTGCCGACTCAATAAGAACAAAAATTTTAGATTCAGAAATTCCTGTATATGTTTTCATCGACAAAAATGCCGCATCTGCTGGGGCCTTAATTTCAATTGCTTGTGATAGTATTTACATGGCACCGGGAGCAAGTATTGGAGCAGCAACTGTTGTTGATCAGGAAGGAAAAGTACTACCCGATAAGTACCAATCTTACATGCGATCGATGATGAGGGCAACTGCTGAGGCTAAAGATCGTGATCCAGATATTGCCCAGGCAATGGTAGACCCTAAATTATATGTTGCGGGTGTCAGTGACTCGGGTCAGGTACTAACTTTTACAGTTTCGGAAGCCATTGAAAATAATTTTTGCCGAGCCGAAGTAAATGATATGGAAGAATTGCTCGAGCATGCAGGCTATAAAAATTACGTTTTCATCGAACATAAAATTACTGCAACCGACAAAATGATTGGTTGGCTAATTAATCCAATGGTTAGTGGAGTATTGATAATGATAATAATTGGCGGGATTTATTTTGAATTACAATCACCGGGTATAGGATTCCCCATTGCAGCATCTGTTTTTGCAGCGCTACTTTATTTTGCTCCACATTACCTCGAAGGACTTGCCAATAATTGGGAAATATTACTATTTGTTTTTGGGCTGGTACTACTTGCCGTGGAAATTTTTGCAGTTCCCGGCTTTGGTGTTATTGGTCTGCTGGGTATAATTTTTATGATAACAGGCCTCACTCTCAGTATGGTGGGAAACATTGGTCCAGGATTTTTCGACATCGACACTTCCGGACTTGTTAGTGCATTACTTATTGTAATAATTGCATTTTTTCTGGCTGTTGTTAGCTCAATAATACTTAGCAAACAACTTTTTACAAGTCATGCCTTCGGCCATTTAGCCCTCGATAAAGTCCATAATGTAAAAGAGGGTTACACATCTGCCATAAAAAGTTACGAAGAAATGGTTGGACGAAACGGAGTTGCATATACAGTATTACGACCAGCAGGTAAAATTATTATTAATGACAAACTTTTTGATGCAACTGCACGCTCAGGTATGATCGAAAAAGGAAGTGATATTATTGTATATGGTTACCAAAATGCTCAGTTAATTGTTGAGAAAGTATAATTGGTCCTGAGTTCTATTTAATTTTGAGGATAGCCTCTTGAGAATTATATTAGATAGTTGTATGCAAACAGGCTCCATACACAAATCAAAATAGCAATAAAAGTTAATTTTAAAACCTTAGAAAACTGAGAGACTATGAAAAAACATTCAATTATTTATTTGACAATTATACTTGGATTGTTATTCAGTTGTTCGAAAGAGAATACGCAAAAGTCAAAAACAGATTTATTAACCGAATCAATCTGGTATTATGACTATCAAATGATTGATTCGAATAATAATTTAAAGCCAGATGACGAGATGGGAGCTTCAATGGACTTAACAATGAAATTCAATACGGACGGAACTTTGAACTATGCATTTAATGGATTAATCCAGAACGTAACTTGGAATTTTGAATTTGATGAGACTGTCATTAAAATCATTGGTTTAGAGTTCGATTCGATAGGCTCAGTTTCAGACGAATCGAACTCTCAGGTCTATCAATTAGACGAGTTGAATCTGATTTATCAAACAAAAACAGTAGATAATCCAGACCAATTGACTTTTGATATTTACAGAAAATAAAAATGCCAGCATACAACAAAAGCTATAGGCAATAGCTCAGTCTCCATTTCATGGACAGTTTCGATTTTAATCAGAACATTTGTCCTCCGGACAAAAGCCCCGACTAAAAGTCGCCACTGCCCATAACTAAACCGTTGTAACATTCCTCAAAAAAAAAGAATACTAATGATAAGCATAGATGATTTAGAATTTCGGAAATTAGATTTAGGTGGTGTTAAAACATTGGTAGAATGGGCTAAAAATGAAGGATGGAATCCTGGACCTCTTGATGCCAATGTCTATTGGTCTACAGACCCTAATGGTTTTTATGGTTACTACTACAAAAATTCTTTAATTGCTGGCGGCGGAATTGTTTCATACAACAAAGAATTTGGGTTTATGGGACTTTTTGTTGTTAAACCTGAATATAGATCAATTGGAATTGGGAGAAAACTTTGGCATCAAAGACGGGATTTATTAATTAATAGGCTAAATCACAATGCTTCAATCGGTATGGATGGTGTTGTAGATATGCAATCTTTCTACAAAAAAGGAGGATTTGAAATTGCATTCAAAGATGAACGTTATGAAAAAATAGGAATGAAATCTGTTATTGATGATAACATTTTTCCAATAAAAGATGAAGATTTTCATGAAATTTCAACTTACGACAAACTGTGTTTTGGTTTTTTGAGGGAAATTTTTTTAAACTTATGGATTAAACTTCCTGAAAATAAAACTTTTAAATATGTTGAGAAAGATATTATTAGAGGTTTTTGTATTGCTAGAAAAGTTTCAAATGGTTTTAAAATTGGTCCACTATTCGCTGACAATAAGAAAATTGCTGAAGAATTATATAAAGCTTGTTTAAATTCTGTAATCGGAAAACCACTATATATTGACATTCCAATGTTAAATCAAGAAGCAGTTCAAATTGTAAAAAAATATAACGCAAAATATGTTTTTGAATGTGCACGGATGTATTACGGACAAATGCCTCGAACAGATATTAAAAAAGTTTATGGAATAACTACTTTCGAATTAGGCTAAAAACTGGCTACAACAAAAAATAGTGCATTTGCAGATAGTGTTAACAAGAAATTTGGTAACAAGAAATGAATGGAAACCAATAGCTCTTAAATCATATAAATCCCATCCTTCTCAATCCTAATAATCTTTTGCTTGTATAACGACCCAATTGCCTTTTTAAAGGTTTTCTTACTCATTTCAAGTTTTGCCAGTATCATAATTGGGTAACTTTTATCAGTAATATTTAAAAAGCCATCATTATCTTTTAGCTTTTGCAATATCTTTTGTGCATTTGGCTCTACATTTACATAACCTTGTTTTTGTAGGCTAACATCAATCTTGTTGTCAGGTCTAACATTTTTAATATATCCTGTAATCACATCCCCTTCAGTAACAGCCTGAAATAGTTCATTATCGTAAAGAAGTCCTTTATGTGTATTATTGATAATAACATTTATACCCAGTTCTGTCGAGTTACAAATAAGGAGCTCAACTTCATCACCATTATTAACCGTAATATCTTCCAGCTCCAAAAACTTATTAGTTTTTCCCGATGCCACCAATCGTTGAGTTTTTTCATCCAAATAAAGATATACCGGATAACTACTACCCACCTGCATTTTTGCTGACTGCTCCGAATAAGGAACCAATAAATCTTTTTCAAGACCCCAATCTAAAAATGCACCAACAGGATTTACGTCCACAACTTCGAGTACAGCAAACTCGTTTAACATTATATATGGCTCAATGGTTGTTGCGGTAATCCTATCTTCCGAATCTTTAAAAATGAAAACGGATATTTCATCGCCTGGTTTCATGCCATTGGGCACATATTTATTTGGTAAAAGCACCTCATCATTTTCATCATCAATAAGATAATACCCATTTAGAGTTCTTCTTTTTGCCGTTAATAGATTATTTTCTCCTGGATTCATCGTGGTTATCTTTATGATTTTTGAAAATGCAAAATTAGCGTATTTAAGTGAATGTGATACTATTTTATAATCCTCATATCCAACCTATCAATCTTCTTCAAAGTTTTCCTACATTTAGACCTCACCCCTGCTGTGGCATTGGGTAACAATAACTCAATCATTAGTCTTAACTCATTCAACAAATCAGGCTCATTTTTTGATGTATCAAAAAAAATATCGATCGAATAAATTAATGAAGCAACTGATGAACTTGTGTCTAGCAAAATCTTAGATGTAAACTCCAATAATCTACCAAAAAAGAAATTAGGGATATTTGAGTTGGCAAGAATGAACAACAAATTTCGCTGAATGGCAACACTTTTAATTTCGGGTAACTTAGTAATAATTATTGGAATATAGTTATCCATCAGCCTTTTATCTCGTTCAAGAATAAAACGTAGTGGCCAAGCAGCTCTTCGTGAGACTGGTTCTTCTTCCTCAAATATTATCTTTAATAATTCATCAAGTAAAGCAGGTTTTTGAATAATAATATCAGCAATCATCACAGCTTGTGCACGTGAGTGCTCTGCCATTATTATTTGGTATAGATTCATATTGGTTTTATGGTTTTGTCATGGTTGTCGTGGTTATTCATTTTCATAATTTTTATTTTCACAATGCCAATTTTAAAACTCACATCCCATACCCTCTCCAAAATCGATAAAGCCAGAAAAATCCTTCTTCTTGCGGTCATTTGTTTATTAGGTTATATTATTACTGCGATATTACAATTTTTTTTTACACGAGCGGCTCGCCATCCTTCGTTAAAAAACTCCGGTTGACTAACCACGCTTTCCGCTTGTAGTTGTTTCATACCAACTGTGGTTTTGTGAGCAATACGCGGGCTTCCTTAGGTCAGCCTGCGTTTGCCAACAAACCCTACATTGCTATTTCAACAAGCTAATGCTGCAATCGTTGCCGCAAACGCAATGTTCCAATAACATTTTTAAAAACCACAATTATAATTGTTACAAAAAATTACGTTCTTTGCACCTACTGATATTCCTTGGGATTATTATTATCTCAATCAAATATTTAAGCACGAGGCCAATAAAAATAAAAGATGGCGAAAAGAGGATTTTTACGAGATACAATTGGAGTATTAAATAGCAGTATTGTATCAATATTATGCATGTTGCTGGCAGTAATTGTACTCACCCGAATACTTGGCACCGAAGGATTTGGACTATACTACGCCCTACTTGTAATACCAATAATAGTTGTAAGCTTTACCAACCTAGGAATCCGTGGTGCATCAATTTTTATGATTGGCCAAAAAAAGTTTACCGATGATAAAATTGTATCATCAATTCTACTAATACTAATATTTACAAGTTTAATCGGGGTAATCCTTAGCATTGGAGCCTACTATATTTTTGATGAACCCGAGTACACAATTGCAATTATCGGACTGGTTGTGTTGATAATCCCCTTCAGATTGGCAATAGTTTACATCGCCGGAGTATTTTTTGGTAAAGACGAAATACGGCGAGCTAATCAATTTGAATGGTCAATAAACCTCATTAACTTTATACTAGTGGTAATATTAGTATGGTGGTTAAAACTTGGGTTGCTTGGTGCAGTAATTTCCATTTCCATAGCCAATGTAATTGTAGGATTATGGGGATTGTACATAGTTTTCCGAAAATTTAATATCCAGTTAAAATTTCATTCTCCAATAATTAAACAACTTCTCAGGCTCGGTATAATGTTCTCATTTACATTTTTCGTAATTCAGTTAAACTACCGTCTTGATATACTTTTACTCGAAAAGCTAAGTACAATTCACGAAGTAGGAATTTACTCGCTGGGTGTTCATATTGCTGAACAGCTATGGCAAATCCCGTTTGCCATCAGCATTGTACTATTTAGTCGCACAGCAAACCTCGAAGATCAAAAGCGCATTACACAATCAACCATTTCATTGGCACGTTTGTCCTTTGTGCTTATTTTCATTCTATCAATTGTTGCTCTGGTAATAGCTCCATTTATAATACCTTTGATATTTGGCGCCGAATTTGCACCAAGTACCGATATCCTATTCTTGATGTTACCAGGGGTTATTATTCTTGTTATTTTCAGGGTATTGAGTGGTCAATTAGCAGGAATAGGCAAGCCTCATTATGCCATATATGTTTTTGCTCCTGCATTAATTATCAATATTACATTAAACTTTTTGTGGATACCCGAATATGGAGGAAAGGGCGCAGCATGGGCTTCAAACGTAAGTTATATTTTGGGTACAATAGGTTACTGGATTATTTATGCACGACTCCTAAAAGTTGATTATCTTGAGATTTTTAAGTTTAAGAAGTCGGATATAATTATCTTCGCCGAAATAAAAACAAAGTTGTTGCAGAAATGGAAGACCTAAGTAAAGTACCTTTTTTTTTCATTGTTGGTCGCCCCCGATCAGGTACAACCTTGCTACGTACACTTTTTGATGCACATCCTGATGTAAGCATACCCCCCGAGTGTCAGTTTATTGTAAACCTTTATCCCAAATATGGGAAAATAACAAACTGGACAAAAGAAGACATTATTTCGTTTTATGATGAACTATTACCACAATGGCTTTTCGATACCTGGAAAATGGATTACGAAAAACTTAAAAAGGCCTTGTTGTCGTACACTGGTGAAAACACCTATGGAACAATTTGCAAAGTTGTGTATAAACAATACAACTCCTTATTTGATAAAAAAGAATTAAAATTTATTGGGGATAAAAATCCGGGTTATGCCATATACTCCAAGCTGCTCCTTAAAATTTTTCCAGAAGCAAAGTTTATACACATTATCCGCGATTATAGAGATAATTTTGTTTCAATAAAAAATGTTGATTTCGAACTACCACTTCCTTCTCTTGTGGTGCAAAAATGGAAATATTTTTTCAAAAAATTTAATAAGGATAGCAAATTAAAACCCAATGCTTATCGTGTAATTAAGTATGAAGATTTAGTTACAAATCCTGAACTGGAAATGAATAACCTGAACAAATTTATTGGAATTGATTATAACGAAAGTATCTTTAATTTTCATGAAAAGAAAGATGAGATACTAAAAACATATCCGCCAGGCTATATTCACACATATCATTCTAGCTTAATGCACAAAATAAACACAAGTAAGATTGGTGTTTGGAAAAAGGAACTAACGCCATATCAAATTAAGCTTATGGATATTACAGTTGGCAGTACTGCCAAAAAAGCGGGGTATCTCAGGGAGTACAATAATTTCAACTTATGGATTGGTTTATCTGCATTACCAGGGCGTACATATGCTGCCCTACTTTATGTTGCAACAATTATTGTTGACCATCTTCCATACAATATAAGAATGGCAATTCTAATAAAAGGGCCACTATTTCTTGCGAAAATATACTTATCAATTTTCAAACCCGAAAAGCTAAAAGATTTAGAAGGTATTACAACCAAACAATAACTTTTTACACTAAACAGTGATAGAATATTCTAATATTAAATTACAGCTTAGTATGACTACACTTTAAACAATTACCTTTACATGATTATTAATTACAACTTTCGATGTTAGCTAAAAATAATCCAAATAAATTAAAACTTATGGTAGGCAAAACCATCTGGTTTACCGGATTTTCAGCAAGTGGAAAATCAAGTCTGGCATTGAATATTCATAAAGTACTTTCCAGCAAAGGTGTCTCATCAGTAATATTAGATGGTGACGAAGTGCGAAAATCACTGAACAGCGACCTCGGTTATACAACTTCTGACAGAGAAGAGAACAACAGACGAGCTGCCCATATGGCAAAAATCATAAACAATTCGGGAGTAATTGTAATTGGTGCATTTATTACTCCAACTGATAAAATCAGAGAAAACATCAAGCAAATTATTGGTGCTGATAATTTTACATTGGTATATATCAACACTCCTTTGGAGGTATGTGAGAAACGCGATATTAAATCATTATACAAAAAAGCCAGAGAAGGAAAAGTTAAAGATTTCTCAGGAATTTCTTCCTTATTTGAGGAGCCATCTAAATCTGATATTATTATTGATGGATTAAAATCAATTGAAGAAAACACCAATGAAATATTGACAAAGCTAAACCTTATCTAATTTATACAAACTCAGGTTAGTATTACAGCTCAACTATGTCAATATCAACCTTATCCATAATTTTATAAGCCGGATAAGGATAAAAACTCCCACCCCATTGCGGAGCCAAATATCGGTCGAAGTAATTCCATTTAAGAAGTCCGTCATTTGCCTGAGGCTCCAGTAGCGAAGCAACCAGCGAACCTAGTTTTTGATTGGTAAACACAATGTATGTTCCGGCAGCAAAATCAACATCCTCTTTGTTAAACTCCCCCACAACAATATTTGTATAATGCCCTTGATTTAATCGTGAAGAACCTCTTAATTCCTGTATCTTAAATTTCTCTACCTGCAATTTAGCATCATTCATCATTTTAGATAATTGAATTCCATGCTTTTTAAGCAATGCAATAACATTTGGATCATAAACAGATAGCACATACGCATAGGGGAACCTAACACTCTTTGTTGCGTAGTAATCAGCAATATAGGGAACTGTTACTGTTCGTTTTCTATCACTTTTTTTATAGCGCCAGTAACCTTTAACTCCAGGTATGGTATCAGTTTCGAATGCAAGAATAGTAATTGGCTCAGGTGTTGGCTCTCCTTTATATTCTATTGCAAAAGAATCAGCCAAAGCTGGGTTTTCACCTCTCAATATGGTAAGCTCATCAGCATTTGCAAGTAGTTTATTTATTTCATTTTTGTTATCATTTGCATATTCAAGTATCGTGTTTAGGAGAGAATAGCATCCAAGCACCCTTGTTTTAAAATCAGCATAAACATAATTCTCATTCAGTATTGCCAATCGATTTCTTATGCCAATATAATTTACAAGATATCGAGGTTCACTTGCGTAGGAGATCCAACCTTTTTCCATATTTAATCTATCAACAAACTCACCATAATAAATATTTTGCACATTATAGTCCTCCCATAGCACTTTATGCACCTTGGGCATCATATTATCTCTCATATAATTTATTAAACTTCGGTCGCCATTGGGGTTCATCATCCATGTATAGGTAATTGGCTCTTCATGAAACGACCCATTTGTTGTATGGCAATCAACAGTAATAGCAGGGTCCCAGGTATTAAGTATATTTTCAACAACACCACTTATTTCAGGGGTTTCGAGTTTCATGGCATCTCTATTTAAATCAAGATGCTGACCATTATACCTCACCCCTACTCCATTAACGGGTCCGTTTTGATTTGTTCTGTTTTTAAGACTAAATTTTTCATTGCCATCAGCATTTAATATTGGTACAATTAAAACCACAACATTTTTCAATATTTCTGAAGAAGGGTTTTTAAGAAGTTCTCTTGCAAGCATTTGCGTAGCTTCTTTTCCTTCAACCTCGCCCGCATGAATATTCGCCTGAATGTAAACCACAATTCTATCACCAATCTGGTTAAGATTTTCAGGAAGTGGATTAGCAATAATCATCAATGGGATACTACGCCCTTCGGTGGAAATTGCAATTGTATCAAGTTTGATGTATTGCGATGTACTTTGTAATTTATCAATGAATGAAATCACATCATCATAGGTTGATGTTGAATTAAAATCTGATTTTTCAGCAACGGTAAGTAAATCTACTTGAGCAAATCCTAAACTACTAAGGGTAACAATTACAAAAGCAAGTATCTGTTTTTTCATGATAACAATATTTTAGTCAATAACTTTTTTCAACTCAATGCGACAAATATCCGCAAAATATTGCACATAAAAGCACATCTGATAATTAAACCAACTTCTTGAAAAAAGTATTATTTGGTTTATGATAGCTTAACATTTTTCCATAACTTTGATTTTTTTTAGAAACTAAAATATTGACTTATGAACTCATTGGAAGGAACAAAAACTGAGCAAAACTTACTCAAATCATTTGCTGGCGAATCACAAGCGCGTATGCGTTATGATTATTTTGCAAGTCAGGCAAAAAAAGAAGGATTAGAACAAATAGCTGCAATATTTACCGAAACAGCACTAAATGAAAAGGAGCATGCAAAACGTTTCTTTAAATTTCTTGAAGGTCGTAATGTTGAAATTACTGCAACTTATCCTGCTGGTAAAATAGGTACAACATTGGAAAATTTAAAAGCATCTGCCGAAGGTGAAAATGAAGAATGGACTGATCTTTATCCCGAATTTGCTCGTATTGCTGAAGAAGAAGGCTTTAAAGAAATTGCCGTTGCATATAAAATGATAGCCAAAGTTGAAAAAGCTCACGAGGAGAGATACAACAAACTTTATAATAATCTTAATGACGGTCACGTTTTTGAAAGAGCTAATAAAATAGTATGGAAATGTCGTAACTGTGGATTCTTACACGAAGGTGAAAAAGCTCCTAAAAAATGTCCGGCATGTTTACACCCTCAGTCATATTTTGAGATTAAGGAAACTAACTACTAATTTACAACCAACTGACCTTTTAAAAAAAAGCACATAAGTGAGCTTTTGTCATTCTGAACAATAGTAATTCCTGCCTGACGGACTATGCAGGCAGGAATTTCTAAATAATAGCTATAACTATATTGGATTATTCGTTATACAGAATGACAAGAAGGTTTTTAACTTTGTTAAATAATACCTCAACATGCACGAAATATTACCAATTATTCGCCAATCGGCAACCATAACACTTTTTGTGTTATCGATGATGTTGATTATCGAATATTTCAATGTGTTTTCGAGAGGTATTTGGGGTAACAAGCTCAAAACCAGTACTTGGAAACAGATATTACTTGCTGCCGTACTTGGGGTAATACCAGGTTGCTTGGGTGCATATACAGCAGTATCACTATACATTCATAATGTAATTGGAACAGCTGCTCTTGCAACTGCCATGATTGCCACTTCGGGTGATGAAGCTTTTTTTATGTTTTCGATTATACCTGATACTGCTCTAATACTAACAGTTGTAATATTTTTTATAGCGATTGCATCAGGATTTATTGTAAGTATTTTCATAAAAAAAGAAGAAAAAATAGTTAATTATCCTGATAAGCATTTGGAAGTACATGGTGGTGAGGCCGATTGTTTTTGCTTTAAACCCAAAGACATTATTGCTAATTTTAAAAGTATATCATTTTTACGTATTGCGTTAATAACGATACTTATGGGCTCGTTGGCATTTATTATTTTTGCCTCCGGACACGGTCATGATGATCACTTTGAATTACTTGCCATGCCAAATATGGAGCATGCTCACCCAGAGTGGATTAGAATTACTTTTATTGTGGTAATGAGTATTTCGTTATTGATGATACTTACGGTTAATGATCATTTTCTAACTGGTCATATTAAGGATCATATAATTAAAAAGCATTTCCTTCGAATTTTTTTATGGACATTTTTTACTTTGCTAATTCTACATTTTGTTAACCATTACATTGATTTGGAAAAGGTTATTGGTGACAATATTTATGTAGTATTAATTGTTGCAGTTCTGGTTGGTGTAATTCCCGAATCGGGACCACATTTATTTTTCTTACTTCTTTTTGCTTCAGGAAGCCTTCCTCTTAGCATACTACTTGCAAACTCAATTGTACAAGATGGACACGGTAGTCTGCCGCTACTTGCCGAAACTCGCAAAGGTTTCTTTTTAATAAAAGCCATAAATATTGCTGTGGGACTTGTTGTTGGTTTGATTGGAATATTTGCGGGTATTTAAGGAGAGTGAGTGAGCAATTAAAACGCAAGCCCAGCGGTAAAGATTGAAGTGGTAGCTTATTGAAATACCAATGATTTTTATGTTAGTTAGTGAGGGCGTAGGAACGAAGCCAACATCTGACTTACATAAAAACAATTGGGATAAAATAACTACAAGCGTAAAGCTTGGTTGTCCGCCCAAAAAAAACTAATTCAGAAAAAACAAATACACCTCTTATTTAATAATTTAGAGTACTTTAGCATGTTAAAACAAAATGTAAAAACATGAAAAAAAGCTGGATAATAATTATTGTAATAGTTGTGATTGGATTTATTGCATACAGCTCAGTTAAAGGCACTTATAACAATATGGTGATTTTAAGTGAGACTGTAGATAAGCAATGGGCAGATGTTGAGAATGTTTACCAGCGCCGCGCCGACCTAATACCTAACTTAGTTGCAACGGTTAAAGGTTACGCTACCCACGAAAAAGAAACTTTGGAGGGTGTGATAAACGCACGGGCGAAAGCCACTAGTACTACAATAGATGCAGGAAACCTTTCGGCAAGTAGTATCGCTTCTTTCCAAAAAGCACAAGACGGTTTAAGTAGTGCTCTTTCGAAATTAATGGTGGTGGTTGAACGCTATCCCGAATTGAAAGCCAACCAGAACTTTTTGGAACTTCAGGCGCAACTTGAGGGTACTGAAAACCGTATTGCTGTTGAAAGACGTAAGTTTAATGAGTCGGCTCAGAATTATAATACCTATATAAAGTTATTCCCAAAAAATTTCTTTGCAAATATGTTTGGCTTTGAAAAGAAGCCATATTTCGAAGCGCAAAAAGGAGCTGATACAGCTCCTAAGGTTGAATTTTAGTATTTGTACAAAAGTAGTTTAGTAAACTTTTTTGAATAAAAATTAGTGTTAATTAATACTCTATTATCATGAAAACAACGGCTAAAAAATTCTTCTCAAAGGAGGAACAATTGGAAATAAAAAAAGCCATATTAAATGCTGAGCTAGATACTTCGGGTGAAATAAGAGTTCATATTGAAAGTAATTGCAAGGGTGAAGTGCTTGACAGAGCATCACACTTATTTAGTAAGTTAGGAATGGATAAAACTGACTTGCATAATGGTGTGCTTTTTTATTTTGCAATCAACAGCAAGAAATTTGCCATTATTGGTGATAAAGGAATTAACAAAGAAGTACCTGAAAATTTTTGGCAAGACATAAAAGCAACTATGATGGACAAATTTAATACTGGCAAATATACCGAAGGCTTATCAGAAGGTATAGCACTTGCCGGCGTTCGCTTGAAGAAACATTTTCCACACCACATAGATGACATTAATGAGCTGTCGGACGAAATTTCATTTGGAAGCTAATTACCAAACCAACTAATTATGAAAAACATACAAGCTAATAAACTACGCCAAATAATCTACTCGGTTTTATTTGTGTTGATGTTCACAAGTTCATTTGGACAATCAATACCTGACAGACCTAGTCCACCAAGACTCGTAAATGATTTCGCAAATATACTTTCGGCAAAACAGGTTAGGGCTTTGGAAAATAAACTCGTCCGCTTTAATGATACCACATCCAATCAAATTACAGTTATTATTGTAAAATCGCTTGAAGGTTTTACTCCTTCTATGTTTGCCACCGAAATTGGATTAAAATGGAGTGTTGGACAAAAAGGATTTGATAATGGGATAGTCGTTTTAGTAAAACCAAAACTTAGCTCCCGTGACCGGGGTAGAGCATATATTGCAGTTGGTTACGGTCTTGAACCAGCCATACCTGATGCAATTGCAAAAAGAATAGTTGATAATGAAATGATTCCGTATTTTAAGCAAGGCGACTATTATGGAGGTATAAACCAGGCTACTAATGTATTAATGCAATTTGCTGCTGGTGAAATAAATGCAGATGGATATGGCAGAAAAACCGCAACAAATGGTGTTTTCTCAATACTTCCTTTTATCATTATTATAATAATTGTTATAATGATTAGAAAAAGTAGTGGTGGATCGCACGGTATTGGTGGCCGGTCGTCAAATAGTTCGTTATGGACAGCATTGTTGATAGGCAGCATTATGAATAGTGGTTCGCACTCAGGTAGTTGGGGAGGCTTTTCGGGCGGAAGCGGTGGCTTCGGCGGAGGTGGCTTCGGCGGATTTGGTGGTGGCAGCTTTGGCGGTGGCGGCGCTGGCGGTAGCTGGTAATTAGCTAATTCTCAATACTCATTATCCTTTGCTAAATAGTTTTGCAAGGGAACCAATTTGTTTATATTATCTTTTTGTTGTTGCGTTAACAAGTCGTAGTTAGCGCTATACAATTCGTTACTATAATAATTTTGAAGTCTCCAAATTGTTTTATTCAACATTTCCATAATTAACTTAAAGTCATCCTTACTTGTGTAAATACTTTTTTTGATTAGGAGTGATAATTTATTTTCGGGATTAATAACAGTATTTGAATTAAGGTCACCATATTTACTTTTAATACTTTCCTCAAGTATTTTCCCTACTGCGCTGCCAGTACTATCAAAAGGCAGTACCTCCATATCAACCAATACAATAGACGATTTATTAATGTATATACGAACGAGCTTGTTAAAGTCGACAATCTCACTTTCATTTATAGTACGATATTGGATATTTTCGAATTGTCCAGATCCATTAGCCTTAGATGTAATAGTAATTATCCTCTCCTGACAATAAATTTTTTCAGATAAAAAAGTAGAATTAATTATTACAATACTTATTGTACATAGCAAAAGTATTTTTGATAGCTTCATAATCTTCTTCATGTTTTTAGTTTTTAAGATGCTATATCATCCAATATTTTTGAACGTAGTTGCATTTGCCTGCAAAGATTACAGAATAAATAGCAATAAGCGTTTCAAAATTGTGTCATTTCCGTTTCATGTAGTTTTGCTATTAATTATTACATATTTTTACTCTTTTACAAACCATAGCTGGTTCTAGTATGGATAAAAACGATTCAATAAAACAAAATATTGCAAAATGCAAATTACTAATTGAGCAAAAATTGAATTGGGCTCCAAACACAATATTGACTAAGCGAGAATTTGAATTATTAATTGAGAAGATATTTGATAGCACAGGAGTATTGTTAAGCCTTTCGACCATTAGAAGAATATGGAATGATGATTTTAAAAATATACCGCATAAAAGCACACTTGATGCACTGGCTAAATATGCTGGTTATAATAATTGGCAAGGTCTAATTGAATCAGATCAGCAATTGGATGTAATACCAAAAATCTCAAAAACCAATAATCGTACTGTATTTGTTATTGTTATTGTTATT
>JASFZK010000203.1:0-5304 GCA_045267845.1 Bacteroidota bacterium
ATAATGCAAGTGCGGTGTTGCGTTCGTGCGATTTAACGGGGGTGCAGGATGTGCATATAATTGAAAATAATAATGAATACGATGTAAATCCTAATGTTGCGCTTGGATCGTCGAAATGGCTTAATCTAATTAAGTATAATGCGAAGAAAAACAACACTTTAGGAACTTTTGAGAAATTAAGAAATGATGGGTATACAATTGTTGCGACAACACCTCACCATAACGATTTTAATTTAGATACTTTGCCCCTGGATGAAAAAGTAGCCATTGTTTTTGGAACAGAATTAACCGGACTTTCGGAACTGGCAATAAACTCAGCAGACAAATATTTACGTATACCCATGTACGGTTTTACGGAGAGTTATAATATCTCGGTTTCGGCAGCTTTGACTCTTTTTACACTTACCCAAAGGTTAAAAAAAAGTGATATTGGCTGGAAACTTGGTGATGATGAAATATCGGATATTATGCTTGATTGGGCACGTAGCTCGGTGGGCAGGTCGGATGTTATTGAAAAACACTTTATTAAGAGTCTACAAATGAAATGATTTATTAGTAAACAACACTTCGGGAAGTTTCTGTTTCTCGCAAACCTGCCTACCAGCAGGCATGGGTCGCTAAGACGTAAGGTGTTGATCATTTGTATTATAATACAAAATGTGTGCATTTTATATATATATGATTAAGTGAGTGTTATAAAATATTAACAAACTATTAAATAAATAAATATTGTAAATATTGAAGATTACACTATCATATTTTTACCCTCCCTTTAACTTGATGTTTTTACTGACTTTTGAAACAGATATTATAGCAACTAACTAAATCCTTACGGATATAACAAATAAGCCACAGTAATGTAGATAAACGAATTAAATTATTTTAAAACATAATTGGTTTTAATGCAAACTATTTTTGCACAGTTGGCGAAATTTCCTAATTTTACAGAAAATTTTTAACAATAAATCATTTAGCATGGGAAGAGGAGATAAAAAAACCAAACGAGGTAAAATAGTATTAGGAACATACGGTAATAAAAGGCGTAAAAAAAGAACCCCTTTATACGTTGCTCCTGTAAAGAAAAAGACTGCGGTTAAAGCTGCTCCTGTTGAAGAAGAAGTTGTTGTTAAAACTGAAGAGGTAGTTGAGGCTCCTAAAAAGAAAGCTGCAACAAAAAAGGCAGCTCCTAAAAAAACTGCAACAAAAAAAGCCCCTGCAGCAAAGAAGGAAGAAACTAAGGAAGAAAAACCAACTGAAAAACCTAAGGCTACAAAAAAAGCTACTACTACTAAAAAAGTAGCAGCAAAAAAAACCACAAAGGATAAAGAAGAAAAGTAAATAAAATTACTTTAAATTCATATTGATAAAAAGTGAAATACTACATTTGCATGATTTCACTTTATTGCAAATATACTTAGCCTCGATAAACATCGGGGCTAATTGCTTTTATGCAGACCAATAATAACCACCCATATAATTATGAGAGACTTAAGTAATATTACAACAATTATTTGGGATTGGAATGGCACAATGTTAAATGATGCTGATTATTGCGTTACATGTATGAATAAAGTACTAAAGAAGCGCCAAATTCCACTAATTGATATTAAAGAATACCGTGCACATTTTACTTTTCCGGTTAAGGATTATTATGAAGCAATTGGGTTTGATTTTGAAAAAGAGGATTTTGAAATTCCGGCAATGGAATTTATAAATGAATATTATGGAAATCTAGCAAATGCAGATTTACACAAATACACTGTTAGCATTCTGGATTTTTTTAAGAAACTTGGATATAATCAGTTAGTTTTATCGGCAATGGAACACGAAAACCTGATTAGTTCGTTGACAGAAAAAGGAATTATCAATTATTTTAATGACATAAAAGGAATCGATAATCATTATGCTCACAGCAAACTTGAAATGGGCAGAAATTTAATGGAGCAATTAAATATTAATCCTAATACGACTTTAATGATAGGAGATACAGCGCATGATTTAGATGTTGCAAACGGTCTAGGCATTGAGTGCATTTTGGTATCCATTGGTCATCAATCAAAAGATAGATTAATTGAAGTAACACCTAATGTTATTTCAAAGTTAAGTGATCTTGAACTATTATTTAACAATAAATAGAGCTAATAATATTTATTCAATTTCTTTTACCGACTCCTGTTTTTTAAACTCTTCTTCATCAACTAATTTGCCATTTTCATCAAAATACTTCCATTCGCCTATTTGAAGTCCATTTAAATACACACCCTCTATTTGCACTTTTCCATCCATATGGTAGTGAATAAAATTACCATTTGGCATTCCATTTTTGTAGTGGCTCTCAGTCATTAGTATGCCATCAGGAAAGTATTTGAGGAGTTTACCATTCTTCTTTCCATCCTTAAACATGACTATTTCGGCAGGTTTGCCAGAATTTGGATAATACGTAATACTCTCACCATCAATTATTCCATTTACATATGTTTCCATAGACACAAGTGCATTCGTATCTTGATTCACATAATACTTCCAGATACCATCCTTTTTCTGGTTAACAAATTTGCCTTCAGCCATCAACTTTCCATTTTCATAGTAGGTAGTATTATTGGCGATAATGCCATCATCACTAAATTCGCTAACAGCCTTAACACCACCTTTTTTATAGTAATATATGAACTTGCCAACTGGTTTACCTAGATGGAACTGACCCTCGTATTTAATTTTATTATTGCTAAAATATTTAACCCATCTGCCTTCTTTTTCACCCGAAGCATTTTCTTGATTTAACGTCTGAGCATTGAGTACAGTGGCAAATGAAATTATAAGTAATAGAGTAAAATTAGCTACCTTCATATTATTTTTAATTTATATGGCTTCAATTCCTTAGTTTTGCAAAGGTAAAATTAAACAAACATTAAATTGAACGATTATTCCTCAAAATTATTAGAATCTGCGGTTGCTGAACTATCACGATTACCCGGAATTGGTAAAAAAACGGCACTACGACTTGCTTTGCATATCTTAAAAGAAGAACCCATTTATGCTGACAACCTTGGTAACTCCATCATGCGCTTACGCGGAGAAATTAAATTCTGTACAAAATGCAATAATATATCTGACTCAGATGTATGTGAAATTTGCTCAAATCATAAAAGGGATGAAAATACAATTTGCGTGGTTGAAGATATTAGAGATGTATTGGCTGTTGAAAAAACGGCTCAGTTTAATGGATTGTATCACGTATTGGGAGGAATAATAAACCCCATTGAAGGGATTGGACCAAATGATATAAATGTAGCTCACTTGATTAAAAGGATAAATACTGAAGACATAAATGAGATTATACTTGCTCTTCCGGCAACCGTTGAAGGCGACACAACAAATTATTATATTTATAAATTGATAAAAACATTTGATGTAAAAGTTACTTCAATTGCACGAGGTGTTGCCATTGGTGACGAATTGGAATATACCGATGAAATTACTCTGGGAAGGTCAATCTTGAACAGACTGCCATTTAGTGAAACAAGATAAGTAGATAGTGGTCGTATTAATGAGATTCTTCACTTCGTTCATAATGACAAATATTTTCTATCTACTTTCTTTTTGATAATATCTACAAAACTCAGTCAATCCACACTCCTCACACATTGGTTTACGGGCTTTACATACATACCTGCCGTGTAATATTAACCAATGATGAGCAAGTGGTATAATATCCTCAGGAATATGTTTCACCAATTGTTTTTCAGTTTCTAGAGGTGTTTTTGAATTAGTAGCTAAACCAATACGCGCACTTACTCTAAAAACGTGAGTATCAACAGCCATGACAGGTTTATCAAAAACAACTGATGCAATTACGTTTGCTGTTTTGCGGCCAACTCCGGGTAGCTTTTGTAGCTCGGCAATATCAGAAGGTACAACACCATTAAATTCGGTTATGAGTTTATTTGCCATTCCCAGTAGATGCTTTGCCTTATTATTAGGATATGAGCAAGTTTTAATGTGTGTGAAAATATACTCAACTTCTGCTTTTGCTAATTCATTTTCGGTGGGAAACGATTTGAAAAACTCAGGTGTGATTATATTCACTCGTTTGTCAGTACATTGTGCCGATAGAATTACAGAAACTAATAATTCATAGGGAGTTCGATAATCCAGTTCTGTCTCAGCAACTGGCATATGCTCTGTAAAATAATCAATTACAAGCTGAAATCTTTCTTTTTTTGTCATAACTAAAAACCTACACCAAAACCAATACGAATTACAGGATTTGTATATGGTGAATATTCTGATTCGAGCACATTATATAAAATTGCTATGGTTGCAAATCCCCTGCCCCCCATTGATTGAAAAAGTCCTCCACCAATAAACAAGCTATTTATTGTACGTCTTTCATCTTCAAAATTAACATTTACATACTGTACACTTAGTACTTCATATTCAACATGGCCAAATAAAAAATCTAGAAACCTATGTCGTGCAAACAAGCTTCCGCCAAAATCATTATAACTTTTACCATAATATTTACTATAAATATATGTTATTCGCGATCCCACATGAAAATCCTCTGTAACCTTATAACCAACTAATGGCGATATTTCAAAACTTCCACCATTATTTGAGAAACTTCCACCAATCATACCACCAGCAAACCAAGGGTTTTCTCTAACCTTGACTTTATTCGCAGTACCTAAATTTTGATATTGAGAATAACCGTTTGTGAACGTGAAAATGGTAAATAAAATTACCAACATATAATTTATATTTCTTCTATACATATTATTATTTGTTTGAAGAGCGTAAAAATACAATAAAAATAAATCTTTTGCGTATTTACAACAGCATCGGCTACAAATCAAATTATATTTGCAACCAATAAATTTTATTAAAACAATACATGAAACTAGGAAGACATTTTTCTAACTTACTTATACTCTTTTTGTTCTCGGGCATTCTTATTGCAACTTCTTGCAGAAAAGAAGAGGTCATAAGTGATAGTCCTTCATTAAAATTGAGTTTTTCTGCTGATTCGGTTATTTTCGATACTGTGTTCACATCGATTGGGTCTGCGACTAAGCAACTTATGATTTATAATCACTCAAATAGTAAGATTATAATATCAAACCTAAACCTTGGAAATGGTGAGCAATCGGCATATAGAATTAATGTGGACGGAGAAAGTGGAAATAGTTTTACAGATATTGAACTTTCGGGTGGAGATAGTATCTATGTATTTGTTAGAGTAACCATTGATCCACAAAATATTAATAACCCGTATGTTGTTGAAGATGAAATTCATTTTTTAAC
>JASFZK010000204.1:0-9215 GCA_045267845.1 Bacteroidota bacterium
GGGTACCAAGGCAGGTTTTCTACCCACTGCATAAATATTGCTATAAAACCATATTTAGGACCAAAGGCTTCTTTAACCCATAAATAAACACCACCAGATTGTGGCCAACCTGAAGCTAATTCGGCAGATACCAATGCTGAAGGAACAAAAAACAGAATTGAAGCAGCTAGTAAATAAAAAATCAGTGATAAATCATATTCAGCTAAGGCCGGAAAATTTCGTAATGATAATACTGCTGCTACATTTATCATCGCAAGTGTAAACACTCCAATGGTTGCTTTTTTAACTTTGTTATTAGCCATTGTTTATGAATTTAGAAGTATATAGAAAACACTGTTGAATATCTAAAAATAATACTAATTCTTAATACTATTGTTATTATGGAATTTCAAACTGATTTCTATTTAGTAACTCCATATTCTTTTTTGATGCCATCATAACCCAAAAAACCTTGCTGTTCCAAGGGAAGTTTATTTAGAGGTTCAAGATCAATGGCTTTTTCCCAATCGCCAATGGACATGTTCATCAAGTCACTTGCTTTCAATCCTTCAGGAATAGCATCCTGTGCTAGAGTTACATAGGGACCACAAGTAAGTGCGCTACCAACAAAATTTTCGGGTACATAAAGGAATTTAAATCCTGCAAATGTTTCTTTGTATTCTAATCCCTGATCTTGTCCGCAAAGGACTACACTATTTGTTACTTTCCTTAGAGTTTTCATCATAAACTCGTATACCTGATCATAATCCCAATCGCCGGGGCAGGTATTTGCATCTTCAATAAAAAGGTTAGCTCCACTTGAACGGTCTTTTAAAAACGTTAGAGCAATTACTGACCATACCCAGACCGGGCCTTTTTGAGTTATACTCTTGTTAGCGCAAACAACATGAGCTCCAGGCATGGGGTTAAAACGTTGCTGAGTTGCCGAACCAAAAAGTCGCTGAGCAGCATCTAATAACGGATGTACATTATATACAGGTATGCTTCCTCCCTGTGGTAATTTTTGATGAAACAAAATATTGCTTCTAAGATTATCTGCAACAGCGAGGTCTCTACCCCAAGTAGCACCATTTAGTCCGCAAAATGAAGATGCCGTAAGCATATTAATTCCACCTATGTAGGCATCGTTTGCTTCACATCTGTCGTAAGCAACTATTCCTTCAGTTACCTCATCGAGATTATCAACTTTAACTTTACCCACAGAAAGCTTTAATGTAGAAATATATCCGTTTCCAGAGGCGTTTGGATTTAAATAACCCATGCAAAAATCTTTGTCACTTCCAACAGCACCATCAATAACCTTGATACCATCATACGTAAAATTTCTTTTCCTTGTCATTACTTTAATTTTAGATTAAAAAAATGTGTTTTTACACTTTATGTTTAGCAGATTGTGAACAAATGTAGTGAATTTTATTTAAGATTCATCATTTGTTAATTCGTAAAAATTTGTTGTATGATATATTATATATAAACAATCGATATTGGAATACTTAAGCTCATTTTTATGTGCGTGTCTGTATAATTGCCTTTTTACAAGATGCTACACATTGTATTAATTACTGAAGTACACTGTGATAATTGAATTTTGATATTGTAAATAAATATATTTTAATCAAAAAGTTTTCTATCTTTGAAAAGTTATTAACCTAATAATTAAGAGATTTTATACTTTCGTAAAACTGACGAAGAACTATTATATCTTTTCATATTGAATAAAATTAAAATTATCTATCATGAGTAAAACAAAAAAATTAGGACTTGTTGGTGCAATATTTTTAATTGTATCAAGTCTTGCTGGTAGTGGGGTTATTGCATTACCACAGCAATTGGCAGCAACTGGCTCAATTACTGTTATTTCATTCATCCTTGTAACGATAGGAGCACTGTTTTTAACTCTGGTGTATGTTCGTGCAGGAACAATGTTTGATGACCCAAGTCCCACTGCCCTTGCTACTTATGTAAACCCTGTGTTAGGAGCAAAAAGTGGTTTGTTTTATGTTTATGGTAACTTAATTTCGAATGTGTCAATTCTTATTGCAGGGCTGGGATATTTAGTAATGTTTGTGCCTGCGCTAAAAAACTCGTTTTTCCTTGGCATAACAGTAATAATACTAATATGGTTGTTTGTTTTTCTATCATTACGTGGAGTTGGAATTATTACTAAAATAGTATCAATAACTGTTACCATGCTTCTCATTTCTGTTATAACCACTGGTACTGCTGGTTGGATGGATTTTGATATTGCAGTTTTTGAGGCAAATTGGAATGTAAGTGATGATTCTACCGGTATGGCTATTATGTCTGGTTTTGCAGTATTGATATTTGCATACGTAGGTGTCGAGAGTGTTGCAACCAATAATGCAATGATTAGCAACCCTAAAAAGGTTGTTCCACTTGCCACAATTATTGGCTTTGTAATAGTTGCAGTCATATATATTGCATCAACAACAGTTCTCGAAGGTATGTTTACCGCAAAGGAACTTCAAGATGCACCAGCTTCTTTCGCGCTAGCCATCGAACATATTTTTGATTCAAAGTATGCCGGTGAAGCAGTGTCAATACTTATGGCAATTGCTTGCCTTGCGAGTTTCCTTGTTTGGAATCTTTCATCAGCTAGTGCGGCCAAAACAAGTGCCGATAATGGTTTTCTACCAAAGGCATATTCATATACAAATAAGTACGGTATTAATAGTAAAGGTTTGATAATTAACGGAATAATTATGACTATACTTGAAGTGATATTGATGCTTATGGGTAGTGATGTAGCAGGAGCATTTAATATTACAGTAACACTTTCTGTATTGTTATTGCTGTTTCCATACTTTTGGTCGGGTATTGCCTTAGTAAAAAAGGATATTGAAACAGGAGCTAATAAATTATCTACAAAGATTATAGTAGGCATGTCTTCAATATTTATTATTTCAGCATTTGTATCAGCAACTTTATATGAGCTGTGGCTTGTAATTGCACTTGTAATTGTTGTAATGGCTGTTTATGCATTAAAATTCACAAAAAAA
Organism: Bacteroidota bacterium; assembly: GCA_045267845.1. Lineage (GTDB taxonomy): Bacteria > Bacteroidota > Bacteroidia > Bacteroidales > F082. The sequence continues at coordinate 3,021 of JASFZK010000204.1, forward strand.
GGAGAAAGTAAAAAAGAGTAGAAAGTTAAAAGGTAAGTACTTACTGATACTTAAACTTTACAAACTTTAAACTAATTATATAACCATCAAAAAATAAAAACCATGAAAGCTAGTAAACACCAATGGCCCATACTAATTGTATCAGGTCAATTTCACGAAGCAACTGATGAAGGTTTCAGACTAAATGAATTAGTTGCCGAACTTGAGGATGTTCAATTATGTAGTGTTATTCCTTCATTTACTTATGAGGATGCACACGAAATTATTATTTCCAGAGCCGATCTGGGGGCGATTGTGGTAGACTGGGATTTGCCTGAAGAAGACCCAGATGAATTAATGACAGCCCCCGAATTAATTGAGCAAATAAGAACCAGAAATAAAACTATACCAATTTTATTATTAACTGATAGACTCGATACTGAGGATATCCCCGTAGCTGTTTTGAAAAACATAAATGGTTATTTATGGAAAACTGCCGATACCAGCGAGTTTCTTTCTGGAAGAATCGAAATGCACTTATTAAAATATATAGATACAATTTATCCTAAGTTCTTTGGTGCACTCGTTAAATATTCTGCAGCATATAAATATGCATGGCATACACCAGGACATATGGGTGGCGAAGGTTTCTTAAGAAGTCCGGCTGGCGTAGCTCTGTATAAATTTTTTGGCGAAAACACTTTACGTTCCGACCTTTCAATCTCGGTACCTGAATTGGGCTCATTACTCGATCATGAAGGTGTTGTTGGTGATGCTGAAAAAAACTCAGCTCGAGCGTTTGGTGCCGACTATACATATTACATACTCAACGGAACATCAAATGTTAACCAAATTATTTGGCGAAGTCAGGTGTTGCGCAACGACATAGCTTTTGTTGATCGTAATTGTCATAAATCATTAAACTATGCAATGGTTATAACCGATGCATTTCCCATTTATATGATTCCCCGACGAAATAAATTGGGAATAATTGGTCCGGTTCGTTTATCAGAGTTCTCACCCGAAAATATCAAAGCTAAAGTTAAGGCCAGTAAGCTCATTCCCGAAAAACTAAAAGGAAACACTCCTAAAATGTCAACTTTAACAAACTCAACATATGATGGCGTTTGTTACAATGTTATTAATATTAAAAAGGAGCTTGAACGAAGTGTTGAAAATCTCCATTTTGATGAGGCATGGTATGCATATGCACGTTTCCATAAGATGTATAAAAATCATTTTGGAATGACGGATGATGATATTAAAGCACACCACCCACCAATATTCTGCTCACATTCAACACATAAATTATTAACAGCATTTTCACAATCATCAATGTTGCACATTAAGAATGGTGGCGACGTAAAAATTATTCCCGATGAGTTTAACGAATCATACATGATGCATGGTTCAACATCCCCACAGTACAGTATGATTGCCTCGCTTGATGTGGCTACAAAAATGATGCAGGATAATGGCGATGTTATGCTAAACGATATTATTATCGAGGCAATTCAGCTCCGTAAAAAGATGATCCTAATTCTTGATGAACTCCAAGAAACCAATGAAAAGGATTGGTTCTTTGGTATGTGGCAGCCCGAAAAAGTTAGTATCGAAGGCAAGGAAATGAGATTTGAAAATGTTGAAGATGAGGTGTTGGCAGATACTCAAAGTGTGTGGGTAATGTCAAAAGACAACCCATGGCATGGCTTTGAGGATATGGAGGATGATTACGCAATGCTCGATCCCATTAAACTTACATTTACAACCCCTGGTTTAGATGCTGATGGTAATATGACCGAAGAGGGCATTCCTGCCTCTATTGTGTCAAACTATTTGATAAACAAAGGTATAGTGTGTGAAAAAACTGATTATTATTCATTTTTGCTCCTGAATTCGCTGGGTACCACAAAAGGAAAACAAGGAACTTTGCTTGCCGAACTTTTTAAATTTAAAGAGGTTTATGATACAAATGCCCCGTTGTGTGAGGTTTTTCCTGAGTTAGTTAAGTCATATCCTGAGGCTTACGAGGGTGTTGGTTTGAGAGATCATTGTAACGCAATTCATACGTATTATAAGGAGCACAATATGCTCGACAGTATGCAAAATGCATTTCAGGTAATCCCCGATCAGGCGATGAAACCTGCCGATGCCTACCACGCGGTTGTTGGCCGAAATGTTGAGTACGTTGATCTTGATCAAATGATGGGCAGGATTCCTGCGGTTATGATTGTGCCTTACCCTCCAGGTATCCCAATAATTATGGGTGGTGAGGAGCTAAATGAAAAGGCAAGGCCAATTTATGAGTATTTGAAAGCGCGCCAGGATTTTGAAAACATTTTCCCAGGTTATACTAGTGATATTCATGGTGTTGAACGCGACGAACGCGATGGTAAAAAGTGGTTTAAAACTATGTGTATCAAAAAGTAGGGTAGTAAGTTGTTCTCTTTTTATTATAATTTGGGCGGCAACCGCTCTTTCCGCTTATAGTTGTTTTAACCCACCGTGTTTTTGTAAGCTGTGCGTGCGCTTTATTACGTCAGCGTCCGCCAACTAACAAAAACATCATTGGGTTTTCAACAAGCTATCGCTTTAATAACTGCCGCGGGGTGTTGTAGATAATGTAACATATGCAAAAAAACAATTAAGTATTAGTATGGCTGAGGATAATAAAAAGATTGGTTTTCTTGGACTAATAGCGATTGTAGTTGGCTCCATGATTGGTGGGGCAGTATTTAATCTGCCATCTAATATGGCCAACGGAGCAGCTTTAGGAGCTGTGGTAATTGCCTGGTTAATAACAGGGATTGGTATTTTTTTTTTAGTTCAAACATTTAAAATTTTAAGCGATCATAGACCAGATCTGAGTTCAGGAATATATAGCTATGCAGCTGAGGGCTTTGGAAAATACGTTGGCTTTAATTCGGCATGGGGCTATTGGCTAAGTGCTGCAATTGGTAATGTTTCATTTGCAGTGTTACTTATGCAAGCCTTGGGTTACTTTTTTCCCATATTTTTAGCAGGTAACAATTGGCAATCAATACTTGGAGGCTCGATATTGATATGGTCCATGAATTTTATTGTGCGGCGTGGAGTAAGTCGTGCCGCATCATTAAATGTAAAATCCACAGCAGCAAAACTAATACCCTTATTCTTGTTCGTAATAGTACTGCTTTTTGCATTTGAATGGGATAAACTCACATTTGATATTTGGGGTAATCAAAATGAGATACTCGGAAGCCTATCAAAACAAGTTGAAAGCACTATGCTTGTGACCCTGTGGGCATTTATTGGTATCGAAGGAGCAGTTGTTATATCTGCTAGAGCTAAAAATAAAAAAGATGTGGGTAGAGCCACAGTTATTGGCTATACAGGTGCTGTTATTATTTATGCAGGTGTTAGTATATTATCGTTTGGGATAATGAATCAAGCCGATCTAGCAAAATTACCCGATCCCTCAACAGCCTATGTAATGAAGCAGATGGTTGGTAATTGGGGAGCGGTTGTAATTAATTTAGGTGTGATTATTTCGATACTCGGTGCATGGGTAGCATGGACGATAATGACAGCTGAAGTTCCATCTGCAGCTTCAAAACATGGTGTATTGCCGGCTGTTTTTGGAAAATTAAACAAACAAGGTTCACCTGTATTTTCGTTAAATGCCACCAGCGTAATAATGCAAATAACAATACTGTTTTCAGCATTTGAAAAAAATGCTTTTTTGGCTATTATTAGTATTGCCAGTTCAATGATTTTGGTTCCTTATTTGCTTAGTTCGTTGTTTTTAGCAAAATTGGCATTTTCTAACAGAAATACTGAAGGTAATAAACTGAAAATAAAGGCTCTTATTATTGGTGTTACCGCATCGGTTTTCGGGGTGTGGCTAATTTATGCTGCCGGCATAAAGTATATACTATTGTCGACAATTATGTATGCTTTGGGAATAATTGTTTATCGCTTGGCATGGAAAGAAAAAGGTAGTAAAGGACCATTATTTAAACCTATGGAAAAAGTTATTGCAGTGATTATTGTTATGCTGGCAATTGGGTCACTTATAACATTGTTATCAGGGGTGTTACCAATTGATGAGATGGTGCATTGGTTTAAGCATCATGTTGTGGATTCGAAAAAATGGTAGTTTTGAAATGTATTTTTTATTTGGGAAATTTTAGAGTGTTGGGATGAAGAAAAAAATAATGGTTTGGGTTAAGCGGTATTTGCTTGCAGATGTATTGAGCACAATACTTTCGTTGGGTACAGCGTGGCTTATAATGGAGCAAAGTGGCGACAGGGTATTGGCAGCTTTTGTAGGCTCTGCAGTGGCTTCTGTTTCTTTTTATTTTACTATTGCATTTTCAGATGTTAGAAAAAGTTTAAAGCAACATAGAGCCGAGAGTAGAAAATATAAAATTAAGTCGTTCTTAGTTGATTTTAGAAACCTGATAATTGAATTTGGTCCGGCTGAATTACTAGATGTGCTCGCAGTGCGACCATTTTTTATGTATCTCATTCCCAAATTAACCGGTGATTTTTTATTGGGCACCTTTATTGGTAAAATGATAGCCGATGTTATATTTTTTATTCCTGCAATAATTATGTTTGAATTACGAAAGAAGCATTTAGACAAGTAGTACTGCACTCGCAGCCGGGATTGAAGTGGTAGATTATTGAAATGCCAATGATGATTTTGTTAACTGACGTAGGCTGAGGAACGAAGCCCACGTTACAGTTTACAAAAACACAATTTGGCATGAATTAACTACAAGCGTAAAGCCCATATACCAGCCCGTTAGCTACTGTTTATATTTGAACATCCACATTGTGTATAATAGTGTTTAAAAGGCACTACAAGTTTGTTAGGCTGGTATGCTGCCCAAATGAAATGTAAAATATTTTTCTCTTTTTACTAATTCTAAATATCATATTTCAATCGTTTGCACTAAGTAAATTATTAGCTTTGTGCACTTAAAAAATTGTTATGATTTCAAAAGAACTTACGCATCCAAAAAGCATTGTAATTGTTGGTGGATCGGAGGATATTCAAAAGCCTGGCGGGAAAATACTTAAGAACCTAATTGATGGAAATTTTGATGGCGATTTGTATGTGATGAACCCGAAAGCTGACAGTATACAAGGGGTTACTAGCTACCGCGATCCTACACAAATGCCTAATGTTGATTTGGCGATAATTGCAATTGCGGCCAAATATACTCCCGAAACTGTTGAATTTTTGACTCAAAATAAGAATACGAAAGCATTTATTATTCTTTCGGCAGGTTTTAGCGAAGAGAGCGAGGAAGGGAAATTGCTGGAAGATAGGGTGGTGGCTGCCATTAATAAAGTGGATGGCTCATTAATTGGGCCAAACTGCGTAGGTATTTTAACACCTCAGCATCATAGTATTTTCACTCAGCCTATTCCAAAGCTAAACCCAAAAGGTTGTGATTTTATATCAGGATCGGGTGCTACGGCTTGTTTTATTATGGAAGCTGGAATCCCAAAAGGATTACAGTTTGCAAATGTTTATTCGGTGGGTAACTCGGCACAACTTGGTGTTGAAGAGATACTTAAGCATATGGATGAGAATTTTAATCCCGAAACCGATTCCATGGTGAAGTTGCTTTATCTTGAAAATATTGATAAGCCTCAAATGTTATTAAAACATGCATCATCGTTAATAAAAAAAGGCTGTAGAATTGCGGCTGTTAAAGCTGGGGCTTCGGAGGCCGGAAGTAGAGCAGCATCTTCGCACACTGGTGCATTGGCAAGTTCTGATGTGGCTGTTGATTCGCTATTTAAAAAAGCCGGTATTGTAAGATGCTATGGACGTGAAGACTTAATTAGTGTTGCCTCGGTGTTTATGTATCCTGAACTTGAAGGGAAAAATATTGCAATAATTACCCATGCAGGTGGTCCTGCGGTTATGCTTACTGACACACTATCCAACGGAGGCTTAAATGTTCCTCATATTGAAGGGGCTGCTGCTGATGAGTTGAAAGAGCAGTTATTTGCAGGTTCATCTGTGGCTAACCCAATCGATTTTTTAGCAACAGGAACAGCTGAACAACTTGGTGTTATTATTGATTATGTTGATGACCAATTTGATAATATTGATGCCATGGTTGTGATTTTTGGTACTCCTGGATTATTTGATATTTATGATGTTTATGAACTATTGGCACATAAAATATCCAATTCACGAAAACCAATTTATCC
>JASFZK010000205.1:0-9315 GCA_045267845.1 Bacteroidota bacterium
AAAGAAGGAAAATATTCTATTATTAACGGTCATAAAGTACTTATGATTCAAACTCTTATTGATAATGATGTTCTTTTCCTTATTCCTGAACCAAAATCACCTCACGGTGTTGATGTAAATCCAAGTGGAGAATACATTGTTGTCGCTGGTAAATTAGATTCACACGCGTGGGTTTATTCATTTGCTAAAATAATGAAAGCCATTAAGGATAAAGATTTTGAAGGACATGACAAATTTGGTATTCCAATAATTTCTCTCGAAAAAGCTTTACATGGTAGTGTTGAAGTAGGCTTAGGTCCTTTGCACAACCAATATGACGATGAAGAAGGAATTATTTACACTTCTATTTATGTTGATTCACGTATTACAAAATGGGATTATATCAATCTTAAAGTACTAGATCATGTATCATCACATTACAATGTAGGTCACTTAGTATCTGCCCATGGCGATGTTGTTGATCCACGTGGTAAATATCTAATTTCACTTGATAAATTATCAATTGACAGATTTAATCCGGTAGGACCACTTCATCCACAGAATCACCAACTTGTTGATATTGATGGTGATAAGATGAAGATTCTTTATGATATGCCATTACCAATGGGTGAACCTCATTATACTATTATGATAGATAAAGATGAGTATGAAACCATTGACATATACCCTATTGGTACTGATTTATATACAGGAAAGAAATCCCCTTACTACACAGCTCTTGGAAAAGAAACTATTAAACGTAAAGGAAATGTAGTTCATGTATATGGAACTATTAACGATGGAAAAGTAACTCCAGACAACATACAGGTTGACCAAGGTAAAACAGTTGAAATTCATTTAACCAACCATGGTCAGGAAATTACAGATCATTATGTTTATGAAATTGCATCATATGACCAAATGTATCGATGGCGTCCAGGCGAAACTGCAACTCTTGAGTTTGTAGCCGAAAAATCAGGTATGTTCCCACTTATGTTAGATGATTATCATAATGCCGATGGTCGTCAGTTGGAAGGATATCTAATTGTTAACTATAACGAAGCTGCCAATAATAAAAGGTTACTTGATTATTCAAAGCGTATACAAAAAGATATGGCAATGCAGGCATTTAAACCATCAGCAATTGAAATGAAGAACTTACTTGATGGTGAAATGGAATTCCTTAATTATGGATGTAATGCATGTCATAAGTTTGGTGAAGACTTTAACGGACCAGATTTATTAATGGTTGATAAACGCCGTACCGACAAGTGGCTAACTAGTTGGATTACTGATCCTGAAAGCCATATGAAAGACGCTGATATAGAAGCTATGCGTCAGCAATACAAACTTGCTATGCCTGATCAAAATGTTTCAGATGAGGATGTTAAGTTAATTATTACTTACATGAAGCTAAAAACTCAGCAGATTATGAATGAACAATAGTTCATAACTATTGAAAATTATTATTACAAAAGAGGTGATTATATATCATCTCTTTTGTTTCTTATTTTAACTTTGCAGTAAAATATTATTTATTAAGAACATATTAAATTAGAAATTATGAAAAGATTAGTATCATTACTTTTTGTTGTACTATTTGGCAGCATGCTACTTTCAAGTTGCGGCGAATCAAAACCAAAGGAATTGAAAGTAAATTTAGAGAATGGTAAAGTTATTTACGACAAATCATGTATTGCATGTCACTGGAAAGGTGTTGCTGGAGCCGCTGCTCTTTCAGATACCCCACGATGGGAAGCAAATGCCGCAAAAGGTATGGATACACTTCACTTACATTCAATTGAAGGATTCCAGGGTGAATTTGGTGTAATGCCAGCAAGAGGGACTTGTGTTGATTGTACCGATCAGGATATGTATGATGCCATAGGATATATGCTTGATAAAGCAGGTGTTAAAGCAAAAATATAATATCAATTCAAACAAAGGCGTAGAGTCACAAGTTCCTTTCTATTTTGAAACTATGTGGCTTAACGGCTTTGTACTTTGTTGTTTGTAAAAAAAATATCTATTATTAAGATTACAAATACTGAAGCAACCCTAATAAACTAAAACTAAATTAATTATGAAATCAAAGACCTATTATATTTTTGCAATAATTGGAATGTTGCTAGTTGGTGCAACATATTTTGCTCCAATTTGGAGTGTTGCTCTCCAGAGTATTCAATATCCAAAATCAATGTATCCTGAAGGTATCAGGGTTGACTTTAAATATAATGGCGTATATAATGGTTGTGAAGGAGTTATGGAACGTGAAGAAATTACCACAAACGAAGGTGCTGAATGCCTTGTTGAGATGAATGCCATCAATCATTTTATTGGAATGTATCGCATTGTTCAGGGGCTTAACAGAGATGGTACACGTGACTATCCTGTTTATTATGTGTTTAATGTAGAAAAAGATGCAGATGGTAATGATGCGTATGACCCTGAAACGGGTAAAAAAATTAAAATTGATGTTACTCCACAGGCACTAAAGTTTTTAGATTTTGTGATGATTAACTCACCATATTTCTTCATTGCTTTTATCCTGTTCGGACTATATTTTATGCTCACTCCTAAAAGGCTTAATGCAGCAGCAGCAATGGTTCCTGCTTTAGTACCATTATATTTCCTAATATTTTACATAGGATATTTATACTGGTACGGACATAACTTATCCATGCATGGAGGAAGTGCTTTTGCAGGAATAAAACCATTTATGCCTACTGTTTTTGGTGAAGGTAAAGTAGCACAGTTTACAACAGAATCATATCCATATTATGGTTTCTTTTTAGCTATGGGTGCATTTGTTTCGTTTGTGTTTGCTATTTTGTTTAAGCGCAAAGCTTTAAAAGGTTAAGGCTAAATTGTCATTCTGAACTTAGTAAAGATTCTCATTATTATGAAATTATTAGTTTGAGGTTCATTACATTAACTCAGAAGAAAAAAAGAAATATTATTACCTTGCTCTTTCGTATTCCGTGCCTCGCCGGCAGGCAGGTGCAATCCGTAAGAAATAATAACATGAAACTAATATCGCAATGCTAAGACAATTCATCTACTATACTATCTTATTCATTCTTTCTACTGTATCAACTCAACTTTTCGGGCAAGAAAAAGTATATGGTAATCATGCTCCAATAGATGGTTTTGCCAATGATGAAAATGGTATTCCATTACAACCATTTATTGATAATGCATTACCGGGTGAAGTTATAATGCTCGAGCCTGGTTTTTACACCGGCCCAGTTTATATAACAACCGATGGTATTACAATTGATGGTTATTCAATGTCAACTATATCAGGATTAGGTATAGAATCAGTTTTTAATATTGATGCCGATAGTGTTACGCTAAGAAATTTATTAATTACAAATACAGGAGGCTCACACAACCGACTTGATGCTGGAGTCAAAATAACTGGTGATTACAACACGATTGAAAATTGCAGAATTAGTGAAAGTTTATTTGGAGTTGATATTTTTCAAGCCAAACATAATAGAGTTATACACAATGAAATATCATCCCTTTCGCGTAGAGATAGAGCACTAAAAGGTGATGCCGTAAGATTATGGTATTCAACCAACAATGTAGTTAAACATAATTATTGGCACGATGTTAGAGATATGGTTGTATGGTATTCCTCCGAAAATCTTTTCGAGGGAAATTTAGGCATTGGAAACAGATACAGTATTCACTTCATGTATTCGCATAATAACCGTATTAAAGATAATGAATTTTACGGAAACTCTGTTGGTGTATTTTTGATGTATAGCGAAAAAACAGTTATGACTGGCAATACAATTATGCAATCAACTGGTGTAAGCGGAATGTGTCTGGGAATGAAAGAAACATCTTCTAACCAAATACTTAACAATCGGTTTATTTATTCGTCAGAGGGAATTCACATTGATGTATCTCCTTTTGTTCCCGAAAAAACTAATACAATTTCTAATAATGAAATAGCTTTTTGTGGTGTTGGTATTTTCTTTCATAGTAATCAAGAAGGCAACCGTTTTAATAAAAATTATTTTCATAATAATTTGATACAGGTTGAGGCAGCAGGTAAAACTGCAAATCTAAACAAATGGAAGAATAATTATTTTGATGATTACGAAGGGTTTGATAGAGATGGTGATAATGTTGGTGATACTCCTTACTCATTGTATTCATACGTTGAACATCTTTGGACATTTAACCGTAATATAAAATTCTTCTATGGCTCTCCCCTACTACTAGTTCTTGATTTTCTTGAAAGACTTGCTCCCTTTTCAGCACCAAAATTTGTACTTCGTGATAAAGAACCAATGTATATTTGGAAAGAAAAAAACCTAGAAAAGGAGACTCTCTAATAATTAATAACTTAGCATACTATTTTACACAAATAATATTTGACTTCAACTATAATTTCACTATATTTGCAATATGATTAAGAAAGTACTGATATCAACTTCTCTTGCATATTATCTAATTTTTATGGTATTGCCAAATTTACCATTCGTGCAATATTATTATGGTCAGTATAAGCATAATTATAACGAACAGGTTATCTCAAATAATGATTCCAAAGTACTTATAGGTGATATTTGCTTTTTACAAGCCTTGGTAGAAAGAACTAAGGAAATATCAGATACCAAAGAAACAGAAGTTCCTCCCAAACCAAATAACAGAACAGTTAATCTTATTTATTTATTAACCGATTATACTAATCTTGATAATTTAAACAATTATCAAGATTTTAAATTCCATGATCACGTGGAGTTATTAACTTTTAGGTATTTACAAATACCATCCCCCCCACCTAAATTTTTATAGTAGCCAATACTTGACATAAATAGTTACTTATTTTTGATTCATTTCGTGATTTTCCGAATTGGAGCAGTAGTCTTTGCTATTGCTAACAATATATAATCAAAGGAGTAGCCTACTTCCAATATTCAGCTTGTCAGGTATATTAAGTCCCAATTTATAGTTGTATTAATAGATATTTCATATATCAATGAATAGTACGTATGTGATATTTACAATACTTCCTGAAAGGATATTGAATTAATCAGTCTGTATAACAATAAGTTTAACAAAGTAAGGTAACTGTAATGGTTACCATATGCAATTATTAATATCGACATTAATATTCTTTCAGGTAATAACAACTATGTATATTGTCTCATCAACAATTTTAGCAGTTTCATATAAATTCCCAGGGCTTAATCATTGCTTTTCAGAGTCTCCTTTAATGCATGTCATTAGAGGTTGACTCTATTAATCAACTATATTAATGCAAACCCCAATTATTAGAAGAATAAATTGTAATGAAACACGAATACTATATAATTTTACTATTATTAGCATCCATACTTTTTGTGTCTAGCTTTACCGCAACTGCACAGGTTAATGATACTCTAAACATAGAGGAGATATTAATAACGGCGAAGCGTAGTGATGACATAATAAAAACAAATATTAACGGACAGTTAATAGAGCTTGAGAACCCAATTGAAACTGGTGCAATTTTTAAAAATCAGGTTGGCTTTGGAGTTGAAAAACGAGGAAATTATGGTATGGAACCTGTTCTTCGTGGCTTTAAATACGACCAGCTAAATGTTCAATTTGATGGTGGAGTACACACTGCCAATGCATGTCCAAACCGTATGGACCCGGCTATTTCTCAAATTTCGCCTTCGGAGATAGAAAAAATAGAGGTCATTAAAGGTCCATATGATGTAAGATTTGGATCAACCTTTGGAGGGATAATTAATATAATTAGCAAACGACCAAAACGAGGTGTTGAATCAATGTTCTCAGGTAGTGTGGATGTTGGTTATCAGTCAAATGGAGGTAGCTTTTATTCAAATATTTTTGCACAGGCAATAATGAAAAAGGTTGATTTCTCAGTTAATGCTGGATACAAAGATTTTGGAAACTACAAAAGTGGTGATGGACAGGAGATTGCTTCTTCATATACAAATTGGGGATATGCCTTAAAAATGGGAATAAACCCAAAGAAAAACCAACGAATCCAATTCTCATGGCGACAAAGTAGCGCAAAAGATATTCTTTATGCAGGACTACCAATGGATGGCGATTTTGATAAAAGTAGTATTGGATCAATAGATTATGCCATAACCAGTTTAACACCGTCAATTTTTTCATTAAAATTTAAAGTATATGGCTCCTATATCGACCATGAAATGTCGAATACCAGACGGCCTGCATATAAATTTACTCATGCAGTTTCTCCGGTCAACGCTACAGTTTATGGAGGACGTACTGAAATAGGTTTAAATACTGGTGAGAAAAATATTCTTTATGCAGGAGTTGATTATAAGCATATCGGCAAAAAGGGTGTTCGTAATAGGGAGGTTTTTATAAATCCCTGTCCTCCCGGTCAAACTTTTGATCCTCCAAAAATATTTGTCGACAAAACATGGCAGGATTCCCAACACAATGACTTAGGTATTTTTCTGGAAAACAAATATGAAGTTACCAAATCTCTCACATGGTTAGTTGGGGTTAGAAGCGATTTTGTAAACTATGCAATTGACGACCCTGATACAAGTTTTATAAATCAATACAATGGTAAAATCACTCCTGATTCAAGGGTCAATCTTAATTTTACAACATCCCTTACTTGGCATCTTGGTAAAGGACTTAACTTTCAATGGGCCGCTGCCAGAGCAACGCGGGCACCAAGCCTTACAGAATCATTTATCAACCACTTGAGTATTGGTATGGATGCTTATGAATACCTTGGCAATCCAAATCTAAAATCAGAAGTAAACTATCAAACAGACATAAGAATTGAAAAAAACTGGAAGAACGTAAGTGTTTACACAGATATTTATTACTCTTATCTTCAAAATTACATTACTGCGAAATTAGATACGAATATTGCTAAAAAATACATGAAATGTAAAGATCCAAAAGGGACAAAGCAGTTTGTTAATGTGGACAAAGCATACATGATGGGATTTGAAGCAGGAATGGATATTCGATTTCTTAAGAAGTTTAGCTACACTTTGGGAGCAGCCTATACCTATGCACAAAATGTAACCTGGGATGAGCCTCTATCAGAAATAACACCTTTCACAGTAAACACCGCATTAGCTTATAAATCAAAAATAATCAATGCTCGCCTTAACGGAAGAATTGTTGCTGAGCAAGATAGGGTTAGTTTAACTTTCAACGAATCAACAACACCAGGCTTCTCTGTATTTGACTTTTATATTACCTACTCACCGTGGAAAAAGCTCGATATTAACTTTGCTGTTACCAATATCTTCGACAAGAATTATGTTGAACACTTAAGCCGTGCTTATAAAGCAATGGATACTCAAAGCTTATATTGGGAACCTGGTAGAAGCTTTAATTTGGGAGTAAAAATAAAGCTGTAACCCTATTTAAAGAAACAATGACTATTTAATTAAAATAGTCATGCTAATACAAATGCAATAATATAAATATATAAATACAAACACATGATAAAAACAAACAGTTTAATAACCCTAATTCTGGTTTTTAGTTCGCTTGCATTATCGTCCCAAAATACAGGAAGTATTACAGGAACTGTTCAGGATTCAGAAACAATTGGGAACTTGCCATTAGCTGAGATATTAATCTTGGAGACCAAGCAGGGAACTGTTGCTCAGGAAAATGGTAGTTTTGAAATCAAAGATATAGTGCCAGGTACTTATACTGTCCAATCACATTTACTTGGATATGCTATACAAACTATATCAAAAGTTGTAGTAGAAGCAGGAAAAGAAATAAAGTTAGAGTTCTACATGGAAATCGAAGATGTTGGTCTTGGCGAGATAACTGTATCTGCAACTAAGATCAAGACAACTATTAACAAAATAGGATCTCCTGTATACATTATTGATAGAGCAGAAATTGAGCGTACTGAAGGTAGAAATATTGATGAAATACTTACTAGAGTTCCTGGTGTTTTCACCGAAGACAGGTATCATAATGAATCTGCTGTTGTTAGTTTTCGCGGGGTTGGATTGCATACTCATGTTACTCGAGGAATACTTGTACTTGTGGATGGAGTATCGATGACAGAGGCAATGGGACGAACTGATTTTGCAAGTATTGATATGGAAAGTGCTGAAAGAATAGAGGTTCTAAAAGGTCCTGTGTCGGCTCTTTACGGTCCAAATGGTATTACAGGTGTTATTAATATTATTGAGAAATCGCCAGAAGATGGATTGCATGGTGCTTTTAAAGCTTCTTATGGTAGCTACAACACAATGAACTTTTCGGGTAATATTAATGGTGGTAAAAATGGTTTTAAATATTTAGTCAAAGGAAAATACTATAACTCAGACGGTTATCAGGAAAGTAGTAATTACCAATCTGCCAGAGGCGGAATAAAAATGAGCAAGCAGTTTAATAGGGCTGGCAAACTCCAGTTAACAGCTGACTATATTACAAATACCGATGAATTACCTGGTACTTTGGATAGTGCACTGTACTATGATAGATCTACACAATCATCAAATATGTTTGCTGGTTACAATAACGAATTTATTAGAAGCGACCTTGTTTACACCCAAAGTTGGGGTAAAAAAACAGATTTCTATGCAAATGGTTTTTACCGAAATAAGAATAGCGATGGCTTCTATTCTGATTCAAGATATGCAGTTGATAAAATAAATACCTTTGGTGGTGAAGCCAGAGCCAAATTCACTCAAAATATCCTAAATTCTACAAATTCAGTTATTGTGGGTGTAAATTATTTAAGCGAATCAGGTCTTAACACTCAAAACCTACGCAACGATTCTTCAGGTGTGGTGGGAATGTTAATTAGCGATGGAGAGAGTACTTATAACATGCTTGGAATTTATATTGAAGATGAGTTTACCTTGATGGAAAAACTAACTTTAACTTTAGGGGTTAGGTATGATTTAATTGAGTATGACTGGAAAGACGACCTTAATCAGGGTGATGATAACACTTCAGCTACAACAAGTATTTCTTCGGTAAGCCCTAAATTTGGCATTGCTTATAATCCAACAAATAATATTACCATTTTTGGAAATATAGCTCGAGGGTTCAATCCTCCTCAAATTTCACAACTTTTTGTGAGTAGTGCATACTCTTTGGCTAACCCAAATCTGAAGCCTGAATACTTAACAAACTATGAGCTGGGCGTCAGAGGTAATATTAATTTGAAATTCAACTATCAGGTATCACTTTTTAGAATGGATTTTGAGGATCAAATATCATCTGAAATAGACCCTGCAATCGATCCCAGAGTTCCAATAAACCAAAATATTGGTAGCACACAACATTCGGGAATTGAAACTGCTTTGGAATATCGTTTTAACAGTA
>JASFZK010000206.1:0-6634 GCA_045267845.1 Bacteroidota bacterium
GGTGTTACACAATGAATAGCAATTGGTTAGCGCAAAAATATTGTATAGGTAACACCGTTTACAAGTACTGTTGCAATATTGTCACATTCACCTGATCCGTAATCAAGTATCCTAAGTGGAAGATTCTCTGGTTGAATCTCAACGGTTCCTGATACTATCCATCTGCAACTAAGTTCAACACGTAGCGGATTAATAATTTCACGTTCCCAGGTTAGCCCGTTGGCTCTAATACCATCCGCGGTACCGGTAATCAAATAAACATCATCCATACGTATCCATGTATCAGCACCTTCTACCCATTCTCTCTCTCTCGATGAATTCCAGCTGATGGTTCCTCCATCATTTGCTCTGTAAATAACACCCACTATTTCAATGCTGTAATATAGATTACCTGCATCATTTGGCCCCATATTGGTAATAACTTTTGTACCATCAACATGGTTGTCATTAACATGATATTCGTCAAATCCATAAGTAATTACAGTCCCTGGTACACGATATCTACCAGTAAATGACACCAAAATTTTACCTCTGCGGTATCTGCCATCTCTGCATAAACAGTTTGTATCACCAAAGTCAATTGTTAGTACACGAGGCATAACAGTTGTGTCAAGAGTTACTGTAGCGCATCCACTTAAAAACTGACTAGTTTCGTCACCAGCTTTTAACCCACCAGCACCGTTTGCGTAGGCTTCATCGGCAATACTTGTTGCATTAGTATAAATGCCTTCTGCAAATGCATCATCGGCCGCTGCCGAAGTATCGTCAATCACTTGTTGGTCATCTTTTTTACACGATGAGGTAAGTGAAACAATACCTGCAATCACAAACAATGCGATAATTAAATTTAATTTTTTCATAGTTATATAGTTTAAGTTTAAATATTATTCGTTCTGTATTTGTATACCGCACAACTGATGTTTTACCCTACTTTTTTTTGGCAATTTACCATCCTACATTAAAATATTTCGGCTGGTAACCAGGCTATACGTTTATAGTTGCCTCCTCCCAATTGTGTTTTTGTAAGTAAGCCGTTGGCTTCGTTCCTTCGCCTACGTTTACCAACAAAAAGCATTATTGGGCTTTAGGCAAGCTAGCACTTCTATCCTTATCGCATAATTCAGATGAATCAAATCACAACAACTAAGTTTAAGTTGTTTTTTAAACAAACACAAAAACACTTGCTTTTATTTTATAATATTGTATATTTGTAAAGTGTACAAAAAATGAAGTATATAAAAAGTAAATAATAATCTAGATTCATAACCATGGAATTAAAACAAAAACAGAAAATTAAATTAATCGGATTTATCCCAGCTATATTAGCATATGTTTTCTTTGGTATAGTTTTGCTTTTTTTTGGAACATCAACTGCATTGTATGTACTTGGTTCAATAGTATTATTTTATTCGGTATTTATTTACTACGCTTATTTCCGAACAAAGCATGTAGGAACTTTAATTTCTGCAATTTATGTGATTGTTCTTGGTATTTTAATGTTTTCAATAGCCCCCGAATTTATTTTTGGTCAGCATAACCAACTTTCAAAAGAATCAATTAGTTTACTTGTTTTAGTCTTGGTATTAGCGAGTTACTTACTGTATTTAAGTTTCAATAGAAAGCTAAAGTGGAGAGGTAAAGAGATATTAAAGTTAGCAGCCCAAAATGTTGAACAATCCGAAGACAGTTATACCGAAAGACCATTGCCAACTGGAAAAGTAGATTTCACAAGACATAAACTGGAAAAATTTGCCAAATATTTTGAAAAAAATCTACTCGGATTAACATACAGAGAGGATAATAGGATTGTATTTATGCCACTTAAGTTCAAAAACGAGTATTTTGCTTTGTATAATCCAAATTATAATTACATCGAAAAAACTTGGGTTGCCATAAGTAATACTGGTGATGTATCGGTAAATATCTCAAAAGAAGATTATCTGGATTATAAAGCTGATTTGGCTTTTAATCAATTGTGTAGTTCGTTGAGTGATTTAACCCTGGAATTCATAGAATTGTACATTGATGGACGTGAAGTTAGAATAATTGATCAGATGGATAATCTTAAAATTAATGTTTTTATATAATGTATATGGATTTTAAAAAAGCGGCAATATTGAGTAATTATATCTCGCGTGATTATGCAGAAACTATTTTTAAGTTACTCATGAATTATACTGATATATCAGCATCCGAGGCTGCCTCAAGGTTGAATATGCACATCCGCCCTATTCAAGAGTTTTTAGAGGCCATGGTATTATTCGAAATTGTAGAGAAGAAAGAGGTTTATGAGCGAAAACGTCCATACAACCGATATTCATTAAAGAAAAAGAAAATTGAATTATTGATTGATTTGGAAGATGTGTTTAAAAAGGATGAAAATCATGAAGTAAATTTCAAGATCAGAGAAATTCAGAATTCCATCGCCAAATTTTCAATAGCACGAAATGGGGAGTACTTTAGTACAGTAAGTATATGGACAGGAAATGGAAGAGAGGGTAAAGAACACAAAATTAGCCTAACAATTTCACAAGGAAAATTCCTTTATTATTTGCCATTTCCTGATGCTGACCCATTAACAGTTGACGAAATAATAAATAAGGCAGATATAAATATTCTTAATAAACCAGAGATCTTAGATATAATTGAGGAACTATTTGAAAGGAAGATTGTGGAAAAAATCGACTAAAAACTACTGTTATGAGATACAAGGTGCATCATTTTAACATTGAATTGGAAAACGACAGAGGAAGCTTAGAGTGTTTTTTGAATAGTTTGAAAGGTGAAGTAGTTTCAATTATTCCAAATATTGCTAAAACAACAATCTTTCAAATTTATGGATTTACCCGAAAAATTGATTTTCTCATGATTGTTGAGAAGATGTAGTAATTAGAGGCACTAATTAACCAAGATGTTCCTTAACAGCTTTAATTATTACACCTTTGCTTTTAACTCCAACTATTTTCTTAACTATTTTGCCATCTTTAAAAATAATAATAGTTGGAATGCTTCTTATGCCAAGTTCGGCAGAAGTTTTTTTATTTTCATCAATGTTCAATTTGCATATGGCTGCTTTATCTCCTAACTCATCTGCAACTTCGCTAACTATTGGGCCAAGTACTTTACAAGGCATGCACCATGCAGCCCAAAAATCAACTAACGTAACACCCGATTTGATTTGTTTTTTAAAGCTAGCATCTGTTAATATTATAAGATTATCGCTAACAGGAGCGTTAACATCCATGTTTTTAATCATTTTATATCTTTTGTAAAACGATATCACTAATAGTGCCACTAGGATAATCAGGGGAATTAACCAATAATTCATATTATGTATTTTTTTATCTGACTAATTAAATATTCTTTACTTTCAATTCCAGGCATTTGTAGTACCTGTTTTCCATCTTTAATTAGTATTAAAAATGGAATGTTTCTTACTCCAAACTTATCAGAAAGTACACGATTGTCGCTTATGTCAATTTTGCCAATTTTCAATTTATCTGGAAACAAATGGGCAATCTCATCATAAATTTTGTCTTGCGCTGTACATGCACTACACCACGGTGCCCAAAAGTCTAGCAATATCAATCCATCATTCACATGCTGTTCCCAGTTAACAAAATTGATATTAATGAATGTGCTTTTTTCCATTGAGGGCGCAAAGATATACAAATGTTTAAGATGGAGTTGGGAATTATTAGAAGCCTCTAGTCTGTTTGAAAAGTAAGTATTTTGTCATTCTGAATGGAGTGAAGAGTCTCTATTGTTGTATTATTCAATTATATGAGATTCCTTCTTAGCCTTCAGGCAGGCTTTGAATTGCTGCTAATGACAACTATTTATAATTGATTGTATATTAATTATTTGTAATCCTATTTTTGAATGTTGAATTTAGCTCAGTATTTCATTCAAAATTCGATATTAAGAATTCTGTATTCAATATTCTTTTTTCTTTGTTGCGTCGCTTCATGGACTCCCTTTTTATTTGGTCTAGTTACTCAGAATGATAGGTCTATACTGCTTTCTAGATAGACTGACTCCTAAATAGAGACCCTAGTTATGACAGACCCTCCCATCTCAATTGGTGCATCGCCAAATTTCTTAACATCATCCACACTTTGTAAATATTCACGAATAAGTTCGCGGAGTACACCAGTACCTTTTCCATGGAGTATGCTTACTTCATGCATGTTAAGTAATATGGCCTCATCAATGTATTTTTGTAACATCGATAGTGCTTCGTCAGCTCGTTTGCCACGCAAGTCGATACTAAGTTTAAAATTGGCAGTTTTGTTATTTAAATCATTAATAATATCATTAAATCCTTTTCGCCTTACCGATTTACGTGTTGGTGCTTTTGATTTAAAGAGTTTCTTAAATGAAGTTTTAATTTTTATTTCATTTACATTTATAGTTGCATCTTTTCCTTCAATGGAAATTAGTTCCCCAATTATATCCGTATCTTTAATAACCACATAATCTCCAATTTTTATGGGTTTATTATCAAATACCTCAGTT
This sequence comes from Bacteroidota bacterium, assembly GCA_045267845.1. Classification (GTDB taxonomy): domain Bacteria; phylum Bacteroidota; class Bacteroidia; order Bacteroidales; family F082. Next base: position 4,519 of record JASFZK010000206.1, read on the forward strand.
GGTGTTGTGATACTTATTTGCTTATTCTTTTGCTTTGCTTTCTTAATTGAATTTGTGGGATGTTCTTTTTTTAGTTCAACTTTTTTTTCGTCAAGCTCTTTACGTATTTCTTGGGTTTTCGCTTTATCTGCTCCGGCTTCCTTAATGTCGCGAATGGTTTTTTCAACGGCTTTGTTTGAACCTTCAATTATTAATAATGCCTTTTCATTTGCATCTTTTACTATTTGTTTTTTCTCTTTTTCCAGATGATTTAACAGATTAGTATATTTTTCAACCATCTGACTCAGATTAACATCAGTGGTCTCTGCTTTTTGTAATTGTTTTTGTAACTTGATTTTATCTATTTCCAGCTGTTGGAGTTGCTGGTCGAAGCGTACATGTTTGCCCCCACTTTTGTTTTTAGCATTGTTTAATACATTATTTGGAAAGCCAATTTTTTCTGCAATCTCAAAGGCAAAAGAACTTCCTGGTTTTCCAATTTGCAGTTTGTAAAGTGGTTGCATTTCTTTGGAGTCGAAGAGCATGGCACCATTCACCAATCCCGACAACCTTTCGGCAGCAAGTTTTAAATTTGTATAATGAGTTGTAATAACTCCGTAAGTTTTCTTGTTATTAAGTTGCTCAAGGGTTGCTTCGGCAATGGATCCTCCCAATTGTGGTTCGGTACCAGTCCCAAATTCATCAATAAGAATAAGAGTTTTACTATTTGCGTTTTGCAAAAAGTATTTCATGTTTAACAGATGTGAGCTGTATGTACTAAGGTCATTTTCAAGGGATTGGTCGTCGCCAATGTCTATAAAAATATTATTATATATTTTAAAAGTACTGTCGGGTGATGCACTTACAAGTAATCCGCATTGCAACATATACTGAAGTATCCCAATGGTTTTTAAACAAATGGACTTTCCTCCAGCATTGGGACCCGAAATAATGAGAATTCTATTTTCAGCCGAGAGTTCCAAATCCAATGGAATAACATCCTTGTTTTGTTCCTTGTGAGATAAATAAAGAAGAGGATGCACAGCCTTTCTAATATCAACATCTTCGGTGCTTGAAATAATTGGTTGTTCTGCCTTGATTTTTATTGAGAATAATGCTTTTGCTCTTATGAAATCAATTAGCCCAAGAAACCGATAGGCACCAACCAGTTCAGTAATATTAGGTCGTAACTCATTTGTGAAGTTTATTAATATTTTTATAATTTCTCTACGCTCTTCACTTTCGAGCTCTTTAATTTCATTATTTAACTCAAACGAAAGAGGGGGTTCAACAAATACTGTTTGGCCTGTTGATGATTCATCATGAATTATGCCGCCAATGGACCGTTTATTGGCAGCCATCAACGGAATTACAGATCTTCCATTTCTAATTGTTATTTCGGCATTCTCTGGTACTGATCCTATTTTTTTTGCATGTTCAAATGCTTTTTTTGTTTCCCTAAAAACTTGCCTATGCTTACTCGTAATTGACTGCCTTATGCTTTGTAAAGTTGGAGATGCATTGTCTTTAATTTCCCCTTTTGAGTCAATTATTTTTTCAGCTTCTATCAATAATTCATTTGGAAAATATACCTGTTCAACAAGTTTTTTTAATTCTAAATAATCATCTTCATCTGTATCTTTAAAATAATTAAGGATATCACTTATGGTTATTAATGATGCTTTTAAATTAAATAGGGTTTCTTGCTCAATATAGCTACCGGGTGTTTTTAGTTGTGCGATATCGTGCCTGAGGTCAATAAAATCATTTGTTGGAAACGACTTGCCAATAGTTAGTAACTTGACAAATTCGTTGGACTGAAGTAATAATTTATTAATTACTGATGAATTTGTTGAGAAACTAATTTTATCAACAAAATGCTCCCCCATTGTACTTATACACAGGTTGCTAATTAGTCTTTTAATCTGACTAAATCCGACTTTTTGCTCGAAGTTATTGGGGTATATCATGTAGCGAAGTTAGGGAAATGAATGTTTGAATTGTATATAATACCAATTAAATTTTAGAATGCGCTTTATAAATCAATGGATTTTTTGTTTTAGCGAATTTGAAAAATATTTGCATATCCATTGATACGGAAATATTTTTCAAAAAAGATTAAACTAAAAAGGTGCAG
>JASFZK010000207.1:0-3744 GCA_045267845.1 Bacteroidota bacterium
AGACGCAGGAAAAAATATAGATGATAATATTGATTCCAAAACAAATATTCCAATTATCTCACTTTACGGAAGTCATAAAAAACCAACTCAAACCGATCTAAAAAATATTGATATTCTATTGTTCGATTTACAAGATGTTGGTACACGATTTTACACATATATATCAACACTAACCTATGTAATGGAAGCTTGTGCCGAAAATAACATACCCATAATTGTACTCGACTGCCCAAATCCAAATGCATATTTTATTGACGGACCAGTACTTGAAAAAGAGCATATGTCGTTTGTAGGACTTCACACAGTACCTGTTGTTTATGGTATGACTATTGGCGAATATGCATTGATGGTCGCAGGCGAAAACTGGATAAGCAACTCTGATGAAATAAACTTAAAAGTTATTACCTTATCAAAATGGGATCATAACACAATTGTTAAACTAAAATACAAACCATCCCCAAACCTACCAAATTGGCAGTCGGTTTATCTTTATCCATCACTTTGTTTTTTCGAGGGAACTATTATGAGTGTTGGTCGCGGAACCGATTACCCTTTTCAAATATTTGGTCATCCAAAATTTATGATTGGCAGCTATACGTTTACTCCAAAAAGTACGCAAGGAGCCTCAAACCCAAAATATAATAATCAGATTTGTTTCGGTACCAATTTAACAACCACTGCTGATTATTATAATAGTTTACCACAACAGCTAAACCTATTTTGGTTAATTAATGCTTATAAAGTAATGAATGATTCAGCAGGCTTTTTCAATAACTATTTTGTGAAACTTGCAGGTACAAATCAATTGGAACGTCAAATAAAAGATGGATTAACCGAAAATGAAATCAGAGAAAGCTGGCAGCCTAAACTTAATAAGTTTAAAAAAATCAGAAGTAAATATTTACTTTATAATTAATATAATATTACTAAATTTGCAATAAGATACGATTGATAATATCAACCATTACCCCAAATAACTTTCAACTTTAAAAACTTTATAAACCTTTAACTAACACATATGACTTTAATAAAATCCATTTCCGGCATCAGGGGTACCATTGGTGGTTTTCCGGGCGATAACCTAACACCCATTGATATTGTTAAATTTACTGCAGCATTTGCTAAATTAATACAAGAAAACAATCCCAAAAAACGACTTAAATTCATTGTGGGCAGAGATGCTAGAATTTCTGGACCTATGGTTGAATCCCTAATCACATCTACCCTATCCGGAATGGGAATTGATGTTGTTAACACAGGGCTTTCAACCACTCCTACTGTTGAAATGGCAGTAGTCAACCTTAAGGCTGACGGTGGAATAATTATTACTGCAAGTCATAATCCAAAACAATGGAACGCGTTAAAGCTTCTAAATGGTACAGGTGAATTTATATCAGCCGATGATGGTGCAAGAGTACTTAAATATGCAGAAGATGAAAGTATTGATTTTTGTGATGTTGATGATCTTGGCAAAATAGAAACCAATGATGAAACTATTAATACACATATCCAGCAAATACTTGATTTAGAGTTAGTCGACAAGGACTTAATTGCAAAAGCAGGTTTTAAGGTAGCAATTGATGCTGTTAATTCCACCGGTGGAATATCAATCCCCCCATTGTTAAGAGCCCTTGGCGTGGTTGATATAGTTGAATTATATTGTGATCCAACCGGTGACTTTCCTCATAATCCAGAACCAATACCAGCAAACCTTGGTGAAATATGCAAACTCGTAATGAATGAAAAAGCAGATATTGGTGTTGTGGTAGACCCCGATGTTGACCGATTGGCTCTTGTTATGGAAAACGGAGAGCTTTTTGGTGAAGAATACACACTTGTTGCCGTAGCTGATTATATTCTCCAATCAAAAAAGGGGAACACCGTTTCAAACTTATCATCAACCAGAGCTTTACGCGATGTTACCGAAAAAGCTGGTGGCACTTATACAGCATCAGCCGTAGGAGAAGTGAATGTTGTACATATGATGAAGGAAAATAATGCTGTAATTGGTGGCGAAGGCAATGGTGGTGTTATTTATCCCGAATTACATTATGGTCGTGACGCACTAGTTGGAATAGCATTAATACTAACATATCTTGCCAAGAAAAAAATATCATTAAGCGAATTAAGATCAACTTATAAAGACTATTTTGTATCAAAAAACAGAATTGACTTAACCCCTGATATGGATGTGGAAAAGATGTATGCATTGGTAAAATCACATTACAGTTCATACCCAATACTCACAATTGATGGTGTTAAAATTGATTTTCCTGATGGATGGGTGCATCTTCGCACATCAAATACCGAACCCATTATGAGAGTTTACGCAGAAAGCATTAGCATGGAAAAGGCAGATAAATATGCAAAGGAAGTAATTAGTTTAATTGCAAAATAACGCAAGAAGTCAGAAGCTTGAAGCCCGAAGTAGGTTTACTTCTAGCATTAGACTTCCTACTTCCACATGATTTGTAGAGACTGAAAGTCTTGTACTGAAGTGCATACCTGCCTGCCGACAAAGGCAGGGTTTTAACTAAGGCATGAGACCAATAAATTCGTGCATTTGTGGCAAAAAATCACACAAATAAATGTACGAGTTTACCCTAATAGATATTAATTTTTGGCTTATTCTATTTGATTTTTTTGTAATTTGCACATTATTATGAAATTACTATTTCATTATGAAAAAAAGGCACAAAAAAAAGAAGTTTAAAAAGCTTGCTTTCATGCTTTCGGAACGACAAATGAAATCATTTAAAAATTATTGTAGTGCACGTGGTACAACACCAAATAAGCTGCTTAAAAAAAGTATACGTGCTTATACAGAACATTTTCACATATCGGTTCCGGAGAAATATCATGCTAAACATAATCAGTTAGATTTATTTAATAAAGAAGCTGATACATTGTCAATGTTTGAATAACTTTTAGAGATCTTCTTAATATACCAGTCGTATTTTTTTATAAATTTGTATTCTTTTTTCATGATTAAATTCATGATAATATCACTAACAAGAATAATATATGAAACTCAAAATAGGCGATAAAGCCCCTGAATTTAAAGGTGTTGATGAAAATGGAAAAGACATCTTATTAACTGATTTTAAAGGGAAGAAAGTAATTCTTTATTTCTATCCAAAAGATAATACACCAGGATGTACTAATGAAGCTTGTGATTTACGTGACAATTACGACATGTGGATAAAAAAAAGTTATGTGATAATTGGCATTAGCCCTGATAGTACACAATCACATTTGAAATTTATTGATAAACACGAGCTACCTTTTCCTCTGATTTCTGATCCTGAGAAAGTGATTATAAAAAGCTTTGGTGCCTGGGGACCTAAGAAGCTTTACGGACGGGAGTATGAAGGATTATTACGCACAACTTTCGTTATAGATGAAAATGGTATTATTACTAATATCTTTGAAAAAGTAAAAACAAAAGATCACACAAACCAAATATTAGAAACTCTTAAATAAACATCATATGACTAGCAGTAAAGCAAAAGAAAATGCTGATAAACTAAGGCAACAAAAACTAAAAGCTCTGGAAGCTACCCTTGGCAATATCGAGAAAACGTACGGAAAAGGCGCAATAATGAAACTTGGTGATGAGCCCATAGAAGAGATTGCTTCGATTTCAACCGGATCATTGGGACTAGATATCGCACTAGGAATTGGCGGTGTACCTAAAGGTAGAGTTATTGAAATTTTCGGACCTGAATCATCTGGTAAAACAAC
>JASFZK010000208.1:0-9092 GCA_045267845.1 Bacteroidota bacterium
TGTTCACAGTGTGGACAACCAACTAGTACAGGAGAAATTAGTTTCAAAGAGACAATCAATAATTTTTTTACTATCGCCTTTGCGCTTGAGGGGCCTTTGTGGCTTACGATTCGCCTTCTGATAACCAATCCCGGAAAACTCTATAGGGAATACATAGGCGGTAAACGAAAAACCTATTACAAACCAGTAGCGTTTTTTATCCTAATTGCCGCAATTTATCTTATACTCAGGGTATGGATTAATTTTGACCCCCTTGAGGGCGTTAATAATGACTTAGCAGAATTACCTATTAATAGTGAAGTTGTAAATAGGCTAATGGAAGTCATTAGGCTGATGGAGGGCAATATAAACTATCAACTAATTTTACTTGTTTTTTCAATTGGCATCAGCCTTAAACTCTTTTTTCGTAAAAAATATAATTTGGCCGAATACACATCTATCGGATTGTATATAACCGGTGTATATGCATTGGTGAGAACAATAGCAATGTTTTTTCTCAAATTTGGTTATGTTGAAGTTGCTTATGTTAAAATTGATGATTTTGAATTTGGGGCTTTAATTTTATTTATATTTTATAGCTCATTTTCTCTTTTCCAAAAGAAAAACCTAAGTTCTGTTGTTAAGTATGCGCTGGTTAGTTTTTTCAGCTACTTTTTGTACTCAATCTTTATCTTTGCGACTGGGTTGTTTATATATATTGTATCATTGAAATGAAATCCTCAAATGAAAAATAGAAAATCTTCAAAATTCAGATATCCTTCTTATCCGCTGTCATTTTATTATTGTCGGGATGCCAGATTACTTTTGGCGTTCATGCAGTAATAACTAAAAAGGTTAAACCTCAATATTATACATTTAAACAACCGTTTATATTTTTTACACCCATAACACATTTTGGACAGATAGAATATTATGAGAGTCTGAAAAATATGTTTATCAGGTGGTAAATAAATGGTTATGCTGTATTTTATGAACAAATACCCTGACAAACCAATCTATATTGTTCATCCACATAAGTACAAACTTGAACTGGATTTTACTAAAAGGCATAATTAATTTGAAACCTGTTTAGCTGTAATTGTAATATCTGCTTTAGCTTTAACATAGTAAGGGCATTGCGCAAAACCAGGGTGATAAAACATACCAATAACAAGACCTTTTTCATTCATTCCATCGGCAAGCCATTGCTGACCAAGCATATCCAAACTAACAACTCCATATTTACCTGTCCATACTAAACCATTTTCAACCTCAGGAGTAACCTCTTTAAATTCTATTCCTCTGGGCATGATAGCAACTCGGGATCCTAAATCAAACTCACCCCACTCCATTGTTCGTCCAAAAACAACTTGTCCGTTTTTAGCAATTAATCTAACTCCTGTGCATGCATCGGCAACTTTCGGTATTATAGAAAGCATTAGCAACGTTAACAAAAGTAAATGTAAATTTTTAAGTACTGTTTCATAATTTTATGTGTTAAGCATAGAAAAAAATAGAACCATCATAAAAATAAACTATTTCCACGATTTCCCAATTTCTTCTAAAGTTTTCCCTTTTGTTTCGGGAACAAATTTCCAGATAAAAATGATAGTAACAATACACATGGTTGCAAAAATAAAATAGGATAGAGAGCCGTTAAAATCTTGCGTGTTAATCTCACTTTTGTTAATAACCGGAAAACTATACGCAACAATTCCATTAAATAGCCATTGGGCAGCAACTGCGATTGACATGGCAATACTCCTGATATTATTTGGGAAAATTTCGGAAAGTAGTACCCAAACAACTGGTCCTAATGATAAGGCAAAAGACCCAATAAATACCAATATTGAAATTAGCGAAATTACACCCATTTGCTTAAAATAAATGGATAATCCAAGTGCTGTCAATCCCAAAAACATTCCAATGATACCTGTAATAAGTAGTGGTTTTCGACCCCAACTATCAATGGTAAAAATCGCAATAAATGTAAAAATTAGATTAACTGTGCCCAACCAAAGCTGTTGTTTTAGTGCATCCTCAGGTCCATACCCCAATGCATTGCTAAAAATTTCGGCACCATAGTAAAGTATTGCATTTATACCTGTTACTTGTTGAAAAACTGATAACATAATTCCAATGAACAACACAAATCCCATTCCTTTTGCAAAAAGTAATCTATAGCTTGTTTTGTGAGATTCTGATAAGGACTTTTTAATTTCAATTATTTCGTTTTTTGTTTCCTGCTCGCTACCCAGCAACTTATTCAAAACTTTTATCGCCTTAGTTTCCTTATTTTTAATCATTAACCAACGCGGACTAAAAGGAACTGTAAACAATAATATGAAGAAAACTGCTGCAGGTATTAATTCTGACCAGAACATGGTTCGCCATCCCTTATTAATATTATAAATGTGGATTTGTTTTAGCGATTCAGAAGTGGCATCTGTGGTATCACCTCCTCCAATAAAATACGTTGCTAAAAACACTATGAAAAAACCAAAAACAACAGCCAGCTGATAGAGCGAAACCAAAAATCCACGCTGCTTTGCAGGGGCAACTTCAGCAATGTACATTGGCGCCGTCATTGAAGCAATACCTACGCCAAGTCCACCTACAATCCGGTAAATCACTAGTATGGTTAATGTATTTGCATCTCCGGAGCCCCATGACGAAATAGCGAAAAGAAGAGCGGAAAGAATTAGGGTGTACTTTCTGCTAATTTTATTGCTGAGATATCCTGCCAAAATCGCACCAACCAAAGCTCCATACAATGCACTGCTAACAGCTAATCCTTGCTCAGCAGCAGTTAATTTAAAATACTCAGTAAAATAAAGCTGAGTGCCACCAATTACCCCGGTGTCATATCCGAATAAAAATCCACCAAGAGCAACAATAAAACTTATCCAAATGATATATAGATTGTTGTTTTTCTGTTTCATAGTATTCCATTTATGGAGTATTGTTATCCCAAACATCTTTAACAGTTGATGGCTTTGGAACAAAAGTAAACAAATTGTTATTGAGTTCAAATTGACCAAAAGCACAATCGTATAAAAAACCGATACTTTTAATCGGATGTTATTCAATTATATAAATCAAAAATATCTATTAAAAATGAAAAGCAATCCCAACTATTGGTCCAGATAATATAGTTCTAATTCTAAATTCCTGTCCTAAGATAATACCCTTATCGTATAACTGAAGATGATTCCATCCAAACTTTAATGATGTAATTTTCCCAGTACGGTAAGAAGCAAATCCTGAAAACTGAGCTGAATATCTTTTATTATTAAGAAGACCACCATAATCAGCTTGAGCAACAAATAGCCAGCGTTTAAATGTAAACTGATTATGCACACCAATCAATGGTTCAAACCACATTGGACTAATGTCAAGCTTATTTACTGTCCCATTTAAATCCGAATATATTTCTTGTAAATGCCATCTTACTCCAATATATCCAAATAGTTCATAACGAAACCTCCTATTATCAGAATTATGCTCCAAAATTTTGTATGCTCCATATAATCTTGCGTTTGATGATCTAAAGCTCACCTGAACAATTTCTTTATTATTATAATTGAATTTTACGGATGTGCCTATTGCTCCTGTAATACCATCTAGCTGGAATAGAAATTTATTTTTTTCATAAACAACTCTTGTAATAAAAAAGAACTTAAAATACCAATCTTTAGTAAACAGTCTGGATAAAATTTCGCCAACTTCACCTCCAGGTGGTGGTTCAATAGGATGTTCAGGATCAACTCCATCTTCTCCTTCTATATCTATATCCCCATATGCAAAACTGCCTGCATAACCAGGAATCCATAACGGTAATTCTGCTGTCCAGGTTCTGTTTTCCAATAAAAAATTCCTTTGCTGTTTGCGGAATTTTTTTTTCGTAATTGTATCCTGAGAAAACCCAGTAGATATCAAAAGAGCAGATAAAATAAATATCAAAAGAAGACCCTTCATAAAAACAACACCATTTCTTTACTCAAATTAACTTACAAAGTTAAAACAATTTAATGTATAACATTGCCATCAATAAACCTTTTAAAAAGAAGTCTAGGCATCAACTTATATTGTTTACTGTGGGTATACAATTGGTCTAACATAGGAGCTTAATTTTTTGCATATTAATTTCTAAACCGGATTGCTGCTATTGATAATATTGAATAGAGTGTTGATTGAATATTTAGAGTGTTTCATGGGATATCATTTATTTCAAATAATTAAATGATCCTGTTGTTATTATATTCTGTAATATTCATGATTACATCTAATTACGGCTGTTATACTTTTCTTGTTTTGCTAACCTTGATGTGTACGGATTCATAAATATGAACATGTAAAACTTGTTCTGTACTATTCCCTTGACTTACATTTGTGTCGCATTTTAATTGATTTGGCATCATATTCAAAAAATTTGATTATTAATAAACACTCAAAAAAAACAGAATTATGAAAAAAACATTTATGTCATTTTGTTTAATCATTACTGTTGTCATTGCTACCTTTCTTCTTTCAAACTGCAGTGGTGGTAATTCAAGTAAAAACGAATACCTCAGTAGTTTGCCTGGGATAGCTAAAAATTATTCAGAAAAAATTAAAAATCTTGAGAAAGAGATTGAGGAGAGCACTGATATGGAAAAGGCTTTGAAGCTCGATAAACAAAGAAAAGACATGAGGAAAGAAGCCGAGCAAGCCATTGAAGAGTTCTTGCTAAATAACCCAATTACTGATGTGCCTTTTGAACAAGAAGCAGATTATCAGTTTACAATTAATAAAGTATGGGTTGAAAGCTCAACGCCAAAGAGAATAAATTATAGGGCAAATGTTACAATTACCGAAGATATCCTTAATGATTATGGGAACCCTCCAGGTTTCAAGAAAAACTTTTTTGCATATGTAATTGCTGTTGATAAAGAAGGAAATGCACTCACTAGGAAAAAAGGAACATTTATGAATGCCACCAAGAAACCTTTCAAAGCTAATATAGAAGTTGAAATATATGGTTCCCTTGACGGACCTGCGGATTTGGTTAATTTTGAAAAACTAGTCTTTGTTTCGAAAGATTATAACACTCCAAAAAAATAATCTAAAACAATCATGACTAAATTAATCTTAATATTGATAGTAACATTTAGCTGTAGTTTGCATAAATTTTCTCCATAAACTGTTGAAATAAATGTCGCATCAGCGATGACTGCAAATTGCCAATAGATAAATCAAATGTTTATCTCGAGAGATACTAAATCACAGTAATAAAACTCAATCAGAAATAACAAGTTTATAGTTTTCAACATAGAGATTGGGGCTTAATCCGGTAATTATTTTAAAAGATTGGTAAAATACGGATCGGGATTTAAATCCAACCTCCAATGCAATGCCCTCCATGCTGTAATGTTTGAATTCATCAGAAACCATCAAATGTCTTGCTTTATCAATCCTGTATTTATTTATCAAGCTGGGAAGATTGCAGTTATAATGAGAATTTACTGCTGAAGATAAATAAGATGTGTTTGTACCTAAATCATCCGCTAAAGATTTAAGTGATAACTCAGGGTTAGTATAAGCCTCTTTTATAATCGGTAATTTAAATTGCGGATAAAGTTAATCTAAATTGCGGATTTTTGATAATACTTTTTGTAATAAGAAGATAAGACAGATTGAGTAAGCAGCATCAATTAATTACTTGAATTATTTGTATTGAATTTACCATAACCAAGACTTCTTTTAATACACTAATTGGATAAATTAGTGTCCAAATTCTGTTCAGAAAGCCTAAAAATCTAAAATATAGCAGGAATATCTATTTATTGAAAACACACCTTGAACGTCTAATTAAGAGTAAAATGATACGATTTTAAAGGACTCTAACATCACTCCATATAGTCTCTTAATAATCTATAAAATTATTCATTAGCTTTGTATACTATTTAAACCCATTTTTAACATGAAATATACAGCATCTCAAGAACTAATTGACATCTTACTTAGGCACGGATTTATAGAAAACACTCACATAGACTGGATTGATCATATTAAGCTCTTAAGAGACAGAGGCGAATATGATCCGGGATCAATTAAAAGGAGATTTAGAAATGGACGAATTGTAATCATGTTTGATTACATTAACATTTATATAAGCTATAATAGGCAACAGCCCTTTTTAAGAAGCTCATATTTACCTTTTGTAACGCTAAAGACAATCCTGTTCTTTTTAACAAGCAAACCCTATGACAAACAATATATTATAAAACATGGATCATTTAATTCATTCAATGAGTATATTGATGACCCAAGAAATGTACAGTATTCGTTTAGCAAATTAAAAAGAACTAAGTTTAATAAGATCAAAAATGATTATCATAACTTCATTATTGATGAATAATACTAGTTTAATATTCTAATGTATAAGCATATGACACCCCATCAAATTATTGAACAGCTTCAAAAAGCATATGATCAAAAAGAATTATCATATGAAAATATGATTGTCCAATTTGCTAACATTGAGAATATTCCTTTTAGATCGGTATTTCTAAAAAAAGGGAGTTCAATTATACGTGCAAGATGCAATCGTAAGCCTAATTCATATACTAAACTATCACATATTAATAACCCTCCAGGTTCACTTGTAAGCAACTTTAGTAGATTAAACAGACCATTACAAAGTCTTTTTTATGGAAGTGATAGCGTAGAAACATGTTTATCCGAGATGCTAAATTATTGGATTAATGACTTTGAAATAAATGATAGGATATTTGTTACAATTGGAAAGTGGGTTTTATTAGAAGACATTAAACTACTATTAATACCTGACACAAATAACTTAAATGAGTTAAATTTAACTAGACTGGGAGAAATCGGTATTGATGAGATGGTCTTTTGGGATTTTATTTCAAATAAATATAAAGTCTCCATAAAAGATGATCAAGACATATACGAGTTTACATCTTCATTTTCAAACGTATTGTGGCTAAATGCCTTAAAGCAAAATATACCTGTTAAGGGGTTTGTCTACACAAGTGTAATGTCAAACACGGGAATTAACATTGCTCTAAATCCATTATCGATTAGCAATAATGGATTGATACTACAAGATGTACAGGAACTTACATTTGTTAAAAATAATTCAAATAATAATGGGTTACCCGTATATAATGAAATACTTAAAAGAAAGTCCGGTATTCTGAATGGTTTAGGTAAAAATATCACATGGACATATAAGTAAAATTGATTAAAAATGATTATATTTATTGATACGAATTTATTATATAGAGACCCTTTCTGGAGAGGGAACTATGCAAAACAGATTTTAAATGTAGCACGCGAAAAACGTGCAACAATCATAATCTGTGATGTGGTCATCAAAGAATTGAGATTTCATTTTAGAAAACAAATATTAACAGAATTTGAGAAGATTGAGAAATCGAATTTAAAAATAAAAAGGCTTACTTTAATACATAAAGGTATTAAATTGCCTAAGTTAGAGAACTATTTAATAGAATTTGATACTTGGTACTCACGCCTTTTCAAAATCGATAACATAATTAGAGTAAGCCCATCAAATGATCATTTTGGAGAAATATTAAATAGAGCAATCGAAAGAATAAAACCATTTACTGAAAACAAAAGTGAGTTTAAAGATGCTGTAATATGGACATGTTATTATAAATATGCTAAACATAACAATTTAAATAATTGTTTTCTATTAACAAATAATTCAAATGATTTTGCTGCAACTGGGAGTAAAACCACCCTTCATCCTGATCTTTGTGATGATTTTGATGATTTTAGCCTATATCCTTCTTTCTATGATTTTTATGAGGCACATAAAGATTTTATAAACGCACCTATTATAGCATTCACTGATTGGATTAACAAGCTGATTGTTAATGAAACTTATGTATTGGATTTGCTAGTCAAGAGTGAAGATTCAACCATTAGAGATACAATAAGTGCGTTTTTAGATTACCTTGATCCAAGTGATTTATCAAGTGATAAGTACTATATCCCACCGGGAGGTTATTTAGATTTAGAAAAGATGGATTACAACTATTGCTCAAATATTAAAATTGATATTATTAAAGATTATGCAATTATTTCTGGATTGTTACATACAACAGCTGAGCTAGATATTTTTCAATATTTAAACGATCCAAGACCGAATAAAAGTCCATACCCATACTTAGTGACTAAGTCGTTTAATATAATAGCTCCTTTTAATTTTATTTTGAATTATGATGAAAAAGTAAATAGTTTACAGATTGAAAAAATTGATCTAAAATTGAAGGAAAGCTAAGAAGCCCCCAAATATTAGGGACTAGTGTCCAGGTACTAAACTAGAATCATACCCATTGATATTCAAGAGCTTTATATTTTTTATGTAAAAGTACGTATTTAATTGAATTGAAAATTCACATGTGTACAAAAAAGCCCTCAAATATTAGGGATTAGCGTCCGGAGCTTATCCCGGAATCAGACCCATTGACACTTGAGAGCTTTAGGTTTGCAAACCTACAAAATAGGATTGTACATTCCTGATTTTATCATGTATATTATTATTGATCTAGAATTAGTTTCCAATTATTTGTTCTGCACCACCTATTGCCCTGATAAGTGACTCAGTAAGTTGGGCTTCTATTTCGGGGGTAGCTTCACTTAGAGTTGTTGTGTTAATATTTATATTCTCGTTTAATCTGTCGATGTGAATAGTTACATTACGCATTTGAGTGCCACCTCCAGATATGTCGGTTAAGCCTTTTGATATTTTGCCGTCAGTAACTGAGCCAATGGGGTCAGTAATACTACTGTTAGTTTTATAAGGATTAAGGACTGGATCTCTTCGGAATTCATGAAATTGAGATATCTGATTCTTATATTCATCTACCTGAGCTGACCATCGTGATTTAAAAGTTTCATAACCACTCTTTGCTTCTGAAGGTGAACCTCCTACTTGTTTAGCATAATTTTGCCAAGCATTTTTTCCACTTCCATAGGCATTGTGGATATACCGGGCATATTGTGCCACCTGTACCGGACATATTGTGCCACTGAAAACAGATGTAATTTCAAGACCAAATTTACACATTAATTTATAA
>JASFZK010000209.1:0-6853 GCA_045267845.1 Bacteroidota bacterium
CTAATAATGTGCCGGTTGAGTTAATCACAAACAAGGTTGATAGCAAAATGCTACGTAAGGTTGATAGCCTGCTTAAGGTGGATTCATACTATTATTTCATTAAAGCTATTAATCATTATTTATTGGCAAACAATCTGCATAATGCGATGTTTATTAATGATAATTGTGATGGTTACGAAGAATATAAAATTAATGCTCTTAAAGAAGACTTTAGTGAGCTTGTTAAACTTTCGGGTGTTACTAACGAGACTGTTATTGCAAAATTCGCAAAAGAATTTATTAACCAGATGGATTCCGTAATTGTATTTTCTGAAAAAGAAGTATCAGCAAACGCTAGTTATGAACTTTTTAATCTAAATATGATTACAGGTAAGCTTGGTAAAACAGCAAGCGGCTTGATAGCATTAAAAGAAAAGAATAATTCTCAAGGATTATTTGATATGGGAATTGAGCCCAATCTTGGAGTTGGAAGTACTCCAATTAACAATGCTGATTATGTTGAGTTAATGAAAAAAGGTTGGGGTGTTGATAGTTTGCCAACCAGTATTTCTGAAAATATACACACTAATTTAGTAGATGGAAGTTTTAAAAACCTATTTGTTTTTGGTGAAGATCCAATGGGAACTGCCAAAGTTAAAGATGAGGTTGTAGGTTGGTTTGATAAAGCTGATTTTGTTATGGTTCAGGATAATTTTATGACTGAAACTGCTAGGGAAGCGAATCTTATTCTGCCAGCTTCAATGCCAATTGAATCGGGTGGTAGCTTTACGAATACACAAAAAGCTATTCTTGAATTTGATGCTGATTTTACATCAAAGGTTGATACCTTATCTTACGAGCAATTAACTAATATTATTGAAAAGTTAGGGGTTAATAGTAACTCTAAGCTTGAAGATATTAGAATGGAAGCAATATCATTTTTATCTCTGGTAAAACAGGATAAATTGAAATTTGTTAATACTAATGCAGATAATAACAACCGCCTGTTTGACTATGGTTGTGATTATATTGTTAAGTATTTTGATGATGATTTTGCTGAGGCTTTTGAATAGAGGATAAGATTCAGGAATCAGGAGCCAAGAATCAGGACTACTAGTATGTAATCTTGGTTCTTTTATCCTGATTCTTGCATCCTGTTTCTTGCATCATTTTTTCTGACTCAAGCAATATTCTACTACTTTTGCAGCCCATATGATTATATCAAAAGGTAATATTGTTTTTAGAAGGTTGATTCATTGTGATATTGAGTTGGTTCGTAATTGGCGTAATTCAGCCGATGTGAGCCAATTTATGGAATATCGTGAGCATATTACTCCCGAAATGCAGGAGAAATGGTTTAAATCCATAAATAACAATAAAAACCTATATTTCATAATTGAGTATAAAAATGAAAAGATTGGTCTTATCAATGGTAAGGATATTGATTGGGATAACATGTCGATGGAAACTGGAGTTTTTATTGCAGAAAAGAAATATCTAAATACAGAAGTTCCTCTATTGGCCGTACTAATTTTTGGTGAATTGGGTGTTATGACTTTTGGACTAAAGGCATATGCACATATTTTGAAAACAAACGATAGAGCCATTAGATATAATAAATTTATCGGCTTTAAGCTTTGTGAAAATCAGGAAGGTGTTGAAAATCAGCTTTATGTTATGACAAAAGAAACATACTCAAAAAAGGCTAAGCTCATAAGAGCTGCTTTTTTTAAACTAACAGGTGTGGAAGATACCATTCTGTCATTCGATAAAAATGATGTTGATTCTGGTTTTGTAAATTTTATTTACGATAAGCTTAATCCTGTTAAAATCGCTAGAACAGAAATAAACAATGGTCTCAAAACCATATATTTCAAATCAAATAGCTAAATTTGCAATCGGAAGAAATAAAATCCATTATTAATTGTGAAAATACCATTTAACAAACCTTGGTTTACAGGTAAAGAAATTCAAAATATTACGAGTGCGGCTTCATTTGGTCACATTTCGGGTAATGGATTGTATACTAAAAAGTGTCATGCATTTTTTGAGGAAACTTACGGTTATAAAAAAACATTTCTAACAACTTCGTGTACTGATGCTCTTGAAATGGCTGCACTGCTTATTGATATTAAAGATGGCGATGAAGTTATAATGCCTTCGTATACTTTTGTTTCAACAACAAGCCCGTTTATACTTAGAGGCGCGAAAATTGTTTTTGCCGATAGTCTGGATAACCATCCAAATATCGATCTTGATAAAGTGGAAGAACTCATTACAAAAAAGACCAAGGTATTAGTTGTAATGCATTATGGTGGAGTTGCTTGTGATATGGATAAAGCAATGTCAATCTGCAAAAAGCATAATATTATTCTACTTGAAGATGTAGCACATTCCATCGATGCATATTATAAAGGCAAACCGCTTGGAAGTTTTGGTCAGATGGCAACATTTTCATTCCATGAAACAAAAAATATTAGTAGTGGCGAAGGTGGGTTGTTAGTATTAAATGATGAAAAATTTATTGAGCGTGCTGAGATAGTTTGGGAAAAAGGAACAAATCGTTCGGCATTTTCGCGTGGTGATGTTGATAAATATGAGTGGGTTGATGTTGGTGCATCATATTCACCTTCCGAAATTATTGCTGCCTTTCTTTATGCACAACTTACGCATATTGAAGATATTCAAGAAACACGGATTGCAATATGGGATCGGTATTATTCAAACTTGCTTCCCTTATCTAAAAAAGGACTATTTCAAATAGTTAAACTTCCGGAGTTTGCAACCAATAATGGGCATTTGTTTTATTTGCTTACTGAAAATAAAGATCAGCGTGATGAATTACTGGATTATCTTAACAACAATATGGTACATGCAGTTTTTCACTATTTGTCCTTACATAGTAGTCCATATTATTTAAAATATCATGATGGCAGAGAGTTGCCTAACTCTGATAAATTTGCCGATACACTTCTGAGATTACCTCTTTTTTATGAGTTACCACTAGATATTGTGGATATGATTTGTGAGAAGGTTGCTGAGTTTTATGGAGAGTAGGGCAATAGAGGAAATAGTATAATGGAAATAGGGCTGTACAAGGCATCACCATCCATTTATTTCTCATAAAAATGCATTTCGAGGATGTACTCATAAACAGCATCTGGCATCCAGTAACTCATGTTTTTCTTTTCTTTTATTCCTTTGCGTATAAAGCTAGATGAAATTTCCATGAGGGGTGCGCTGTGTAGTTTTACAGATTGGTAATCAGAATATTTACCTAAAGTATAACCTGGTCTGGGATAAACATACATACTATACTGTTTTAGTATTTCGGTGTAGTTTTTCCATTTATGGAAGTGAGGGAAGATGTCTGTTCCACATATCACAACAAATTCATTATCATAATGTGCATCGAGTAGCCATGTTAATGTATCGATTGTATAAGATGGTTTGGGCATGCTGAACTCAATATTTGAAACTTTTAGTTTTTGGCTATCTTCAACAGCTAACCGTACCAATGCCAACCGGTGATAATCAGCCAATAAGCTGCTTTTGTTTTTAAGCGGGTTTTGTGGTGAAACAACAAACCAAACTTCATCTAAGTCCGTAAACTCAGCCATATAATTAGCAAGTATTAAATGACCGTTATGAATGGGATTAAACGACCCAAAGAGTAAACCTATTTTTTTTGATTTTTTCATATTTCAAATAAAGTCATTTAATTTTTGGAGTGAACTGTATAATTAATATTATTTTTCAATTTTATATCGCTTTAGATTCCAAATGTTAGGTCCATAAATCGTGTCGTAAGTTACCATTCGGATTATTCCAATATGTGGCGAAAAGAAAAGATCAGTATTAAAATTAAATTCATCTTGATACTGAAAATTAGCTATAATAGTCATTACTTCCACGTCATAATAAATACTATTCATAATTTCTATGCTATCATATTTATCTGTTAAAACCAATCCGTTAAATCCTTCATCTATTTGATAATCTTCCGCATAAATTGGCTGCCCATCTTGACCCCAATCTCCACCACCATTATATCTAATAAAGTTTCTTAAATAGTAATGATTGAAGGTAAAATCTTGAGTAATATTATTGTAAATCAATTTAATATATTCATTTAATGCACAAGCATTATCTGGGCATATTGATGTATATCCCGAGTCGATATCAATTAAAACTATACTGTCTATTTCGTTAATATTGTTTTCATAGATCCAATATGAGCCTTGTTTAAAAATCAATTTTTCTTTTAAGCCTTCAGATATGTATACATAATTTGTCGAGTATACTTCATCATTTTCATTGCAAGAGTAACTGAAGGTTAGCAAAAGTCCAAGAATAAGTATTTTTAAAGCAGAGTTCATATATGTATTAACGTCAATTTGTTAGTTTTTATGATTGCTTAGTTCAATTATGGCTTAATAAGTATCTTCCCTGAGCTCATATCAGATATGTAACTTCTCAAACCTTTTACAATATTATCAAGTGAAAATGATTCCCGAATATTTGTTTTATAATCGCCGGCAATAAATTTATCCTGTAGTTTTTCAGAAATACTTTCAAACTCACCATCCTCAAGTTCGGCTTTCCAATCCATAAGATTAAATCCGGAAATAATTTTATTGTTAAAAATTACTTCCATTACATCTATATCTGTAATTTGTTTACCAGATAATCCTCCATAAACAACCAGCTCCGAATCCGCTGGCATTGCGTTGTACATCATTCCTGAAAGAATTCCACCAACAGCGTCAAATGCCACAGTTGCATTTAATTGTTTTGCAAGATCTGCTAGTTTATTCTCAAAATCTTCATCTGTTTCAATAAGTACATATTCAGTCCCATCATTGATTAGCTTATCAGCACTTTCTTTTTTTCGAACAATATCAATTACTTTAATATTATTTTCGGCTGCCATTTTTCTGACAAATAAAGCGACTTGGCTTCCTGAAGCATTTTGAATAATTGCTTTGCTTTCGTGCATTAGGGCTATTTCAAACATTCCATAAGCCGTGAATGGGTTTACAGTAAAACAAGCTGCTTGATCCAGTTCCATTTCATCTTTAAGCAGAATAACGTCATCAATATGCGCAATTACATACTCGGACCACGTTCCGCTCCTGTCATCTTGTACAAAGCAGCTTACATTTTTTCCAATCAAACTTTTGGTATTTTTACCCGCATCAATAACTTTTCCAGACGCTTCAAATCCGGGAGTAGCAGGTAGAGTTTTTACAACATTATAGTTGCCCTGAATGAATGCAATATCGCTTGGGTTAACTGGTGCTGCATGAACTTTGATTATCACGTCATTATTGCCAGGTTTGGGTGTTTCAATTTCCGTTACTTTGAGCCCTAACATGGCTCTGATAATATTTTTGTTATATGATGGAAGTGTAATTGATTTCATTGATAGTGTTTTTTCTAGGTAAACCGTTAGGTAAACTGTTTGATTGCCCAGTAATATTGAAAAACTATATTTCCCTTTGTGTTTTCTTTGTGCAATCCTTGATGTACGTTGCGGTTAAATTTTTACCACGAAGGCACTCAAAGAGTATCACAAAGGTGCACAAAGTGAGACAATATTATAAATATAATAGCATAAAATATATTATTTGTCGTCAATTATTTTAATGCTTATTAGTTTCAATAAACTTCTCAACAAGCTCAACAGTTTCCATTTTAGCTTTCTGGAGTTCATCATTAATAATTATTTTGTCAAACTTATTTGAGAAAGTTAACTCATATTCTGATTTGTCAATTCTGGTTTTAATATCACTGTCAGTATCAGTACCTCTACTCACTAATCGTTGTTTGAGTACTTCAATTGATGGAGGCATAACAAATATTGCAAGGGCATCGTTTGTGTAAAGTTTTTTTATGTTTACACCACCAACTACATCCACATCAAAAACAACATTTTGTCCATTGTTTCTTATACGTTCAACCTCGGATTTTAAAGTGCCATAGTACTTATCGGTATAAACTTCTTCCCACTCAACAAATTCATTAATTGCTATTTTTTTCCTGAAATCATCAGCTGAAAGATAATAATAATCTTTGCCATCAATTTCTCCGCCTCTAATTTTTCGGCTTGTTGCCGATATGGAGAAGGATAGATTATCAACGTGTTGCATTAAGTATTTGACGAGTGTAGTTTTTCCGGAGCCCGAAGGAGCAGAAAAGATTAGAAGTTTGCCAATTTTATTACCAACCGCCATTATTAAAGGATATTAAATAATTGTTCTTTAATTTTTTCAAGCTCATCTTTCATAAGGACAACTATTTTTTGCAAATCAGAGTCGTTAGCTTTAGATCCCAAAGTATTTATTTCGCGCCCTATTTCCTGCGTAATAAATCCAAGTTTTTTACCTGATGATTCAGAATTACTAAGGTTCTCGAAAAAATAATTGCAGTTGTTTTTAAGTCTTACCTTTTCTTCGGTAATATCAAGTTTTTCAATGTAGTAAATCATTTCTTGCTCTAACCTGTTTTGATCAGATGAGGGGTCTAGTTTAAACTTATTGATATTACTACGAATCCTCTCTTTAACTACAGCAACTCTTTTTGTTTCGAATTTATCAACTTCAGCTAACAAGTTCAATATGGTTACTACTCTGCTTTTGATTTCTATTTCGAGGTCAGCACCTTCTATTGTTCTAAAAACATCAACTGCTTTTATTGCTCCATCAATACATTTAATTATTGTTTTGATATCTTCATCATTTATATTTGTTGTGCCTGCAACAAATACTTCAGGCATTTTAACAATAATTGGTAATAAGTTGTTTTTCGAATCTTGACCAATGGCTTCGGCAAGTGATTTTAATTCGGAGTAATAATGTACTGCCATTTCCAT
>JASFZK010000210.1:0-3850 GCA_045267845.1 Bacteroidota bacterium
GAAGCTGCACGACTTAGAGACGAAAACAAAGTTCTTGAAGAGCTATTAAAAAAATAGTTTGCGCTCTCATTTGTTAGTTACCAGCAATTTGAAAAGTTAGGACTTATATAAAAAAACGGCTGTAACAAAGACATAAATCCGAAGCTAGAAGAATTCTACTTCAAGCTTCCAACTTCCGACTTCCGACACACAATTAATATACAAACAATAAGTAATGCTTTATTCATCTATTTAGCATACAATAATTTCAACTAATTATTCTTAATAACAGTACATTAGGTTTTTATAACACACACGAAATCTAATACTTCCAAAACACACGTCAAATAGTTACCATACTGGTAATCAATTTTTTTGCGGCTTAGCGAGAAACACTTGTTTGCCTCTAGCCTAAAAAACTACACAAATTATTGTTCTTAAGCAACTCTACTAAATAAAGTATAAACGTACTTTCGTGTATCGCCCGAAGGCATGGTATATGTATGATTAAACGCCTCAATAAGCTCAAAATCCTCGCCTAACTTTTCTTGTAACAAATTCTCATCAAATCTGTTAATCGGAAGCCCGCTACACTTTGTTGCACTTTTCAAATTAAAAGCAGCAATTATAACATGGCCGTTATTTTTCACTAGTTTTTTAAGTAACTCAAAATATGCATCTTGTTCACTTTCTTCTGTAAAAAAATGCAATACCGCCCTATCATGCCACAAGTCAACCTTTTCAATCTTATATAAACTATTTGATGCCGTTAAATCATCAACTACCCAATGCACTTTTTCGCTTTTTCTTTCACCCAACCGCTCCTTTAACTTGCCCAAGGCCGCCGAGCTTAAATCATTGGCAATTACATTATTATATCCTAAATCAAGTAGTTCATCCACCAGCGTTGTTGCACCAGCACCAACATTTAATAAGTGGGCGTTTTTGGCCAAATTACACTTTTTAATTAATTGCAACGAGGGTACTGGGCTATCCTCAAACCAACCAAGCTTGTATATTTCATTCTTCCGGTAAACTTTATTCCAATGATGCTCAAACTTATTTTCAGGATTATTATCCTTTTCTGAAATCATAGTATATAGTTTTCAAATGTTGTTGTTATTTGGCGGCAATTCGGGCTTTACGTTAAAGTTGTTTCATCCCATTGTGTTCTTGTAGGTAGTGCGTGTGCTTCCGCTGTCAGCAACCACCTACCAACAATAACAACATTGGGTTTTCAACAAGCTACCACTTAAATCCCGGCCGAAATCCTACCATTAATCATATTCTGAAGCCAACTTTACTACCTAGCATCAATCAAAATAATTTGGTGTAAAAATAGCTTTTTTCATAATAGTACTTCAATATCTTTAATAATTGGATTATTAGTAGAACTTAAAACTATTCATAATTAATTGTTTTCAAATCTCTCATAAAACATACCTTTGCACCGCATGAATAATTATGATGTAATAGTTGTAGGAGCAGGTCCTGCCGGTTTATTAGCCGCCGGCAGAGCCGCCGAATTGGGAGGTAAAGTTCTTATACTCGAAAAAATGCGTCAAGTTGGCCGCAAACTACTAATAACTGGTAAAGGGAGATGCAACATTACAAATGGAGCAGTAATAGGCGAATTCATAACACATGTTTATCCCAATGGCAAATTTCTACGCAATGCTTTTTCAAAATTCTATTCCCACGATATTATTTATTTACTCGAAAGATATGGTGTAGCATCAACTTTAGAACGTGGTCAACGCTATTTTCCGGCAAGTAACAAATCTTCCGACGTGCTAAAAGCATTTTTACAGTGGGTAAAAGAACTAAAAGTTGAAATACTTACTAATCGCAAAGTTGAGAAGCTAATCATTGAAAATGGATCAATAGCAGGTATTATTGCAAATGGAGAAAAATATTTGTCTAAAAATATCATTATTGCAACCGGAGGTAGATCTTACCCCGGCACCGGATCAACGGGTGATGGATATGAACTTGCTAAACATATTGGTCATACCATAAATAAAGTTATGCCAGCATTGGTACCATTGGAAACAGAGGGCACCACCGCACAGAGTCTACAAGGCCTTAACCTTAAAAATGTTAAGGCATCAGTTTGGGTAAACAACAAAAAGCTTGGTGATGACTTTGGTGAAATGATATTTACTCATTTCGGACTATCGGGTCCAATAATTCTAACTCTTAGCAGAATAGTTGTTGCCGAATTACATAATAAAAACAAAGTTGAAATTTCAATCGACCTAAAACCAGCACTGGATGAGCAAAAACTAGATAAGCGATTAATTCGCGACCTAAACGAACATGGAAAGAAAAAACTTGTGAATATTTTCAAGTATTGGTTGCCATCAACAATGGTTCCAGTTTTTCTGGAGCTTCTTAAATTCGATCCTGAAAAAGAATGTCATCAAGTTTCATCAAAAGAGCGAAAAAGAATAGCGTATCTGCTTAAAAACCTTAGATTTAAAATTAGTAATCACCGCTCATTTAAAGAAGCAATAATTACTGCAGGAGGTATTTCAACAAAGGAAATATCCCCTAAAACAATGGAATCAAAAATTGTGAAAGGACTTTATTTTGCTGGTGAGATTATTGATTTAGATGCTGAAACAGGGGGATATAATTTACAAATTGCTTATTCAACTGGTTGGTTGGCAGGTAACTCATGCAACATCGATAATAATTAAAGGCCCGAATTAAGTATTTTTTCAATGTCCCATGGCTCTTTACTCTTTCCAAATGCTGTATTATGTCGTTCTGTATTAGAAGCAAATGCCCAGGCAGCAGCTTTAGCATTTCTGGTTTGTTTTAAAGTGGTCAGCATTTTTTTGTAAACAGTTTTCTTATTCCATAAGTCAGTCCAACATTTTTGCATTGCATTTGTTAACTCATCTGCAGTCATTTTTATTGGCCTATGACTAACTTCTAAAAAATGATAATGTTCCCAATCTTTTGGGAAATTAGTATATAAAAGCCGTCCTTCCTTCTCCAAGCGCTTAAACAAACTTGTACCAGGCAATGGTGTTACAATTGTTGCTTGCATAGCATCAATGCCAGATTCAATGGCAAACCGAGTGCGGTTTTCAATATCTTCAAGTGAATCAGAATCTAACCCAAAAACAAGTGCTCCAAGTACACTTATACCATGTTTGTGTATCCTTTGAAAAGCCTCTTCATAATGATCAACACCAATCTTGATGTTCATCTTTTTATTGGTTTCTTTTAGCTGATCTATCTTTTCTGATTCAATACCAATCAATATCATTTTACAACCACTCTCAGCTGCATATTTTAAAACTTCCTCATTATCAGCAATATTTAAAGAGGCCTGACAATACCAATCTTTTTTTATGCCTCGATTAATCATTCCTTTAAATAGCTGAATTGCCCTTTTTGCAGATTTTTTAGTGTACCCAATAAGATTGTCATCAACAAAAAATAACCGTTCATCCTGGATCGTCTCTATTTCATCAAGTACTTCATCAACTGGTCTCTCTCTATATTTACTGCCATTAAATGTATGTACTGAGCAAAAGTCACAACGCATTGGGCAACCTCTTGTTGTTTGAATATTTGAGTACGTATAACCTGGGTTAAATAAATCTCTACGTGGATGAATACTATTTTTCAATTCAAGCAGCTCACCAACATACCTCTTCTTAAGTTTATCGTTAGAGAAATCTTTCAAAAGCTGACCCCAAACAACTTCAGCCTCACCTACTACAATTGTATCTGCGTATTGCTCAGCTTCATCTGCCAACATTGAAACATGAATACCTCCCAATACTGTTTTAATACCCTTATTACGATATATCTCCGAAATTTCGTAAGCTCGATAAGCTGCCGATGTTAATAC
>JASFZK010000211.1:0-4604 GCA_045267845.1 Bacteroidota bacterium
TACTCAACGTGTGCGGTATTAATTGTAATTCCTCTTTCTTTTTCTTCAGGAGCGTTGTCGATGGAATCAAAAGACGCAAATTCTGCCAAACCGTCCTCTTGTAATGAAAGCGTGATTGCAGCAGTCAAAGTAGTCTTTCCGTGGTCAACGTGTCCAATAGTTCCAATATTCACGTGTGGTTTGGAACGGTCGAATTTTTCTTTAGCCATATCTATAAACTTATTTAAAATTAAAAATGATTCTATTCTATTCTTACTTAATAATCAAGAGCCAAGGACGAGAATTGAACTCGTGACCTCTTCCTTACCAAGGAAGCGCTCTACCCCTGAGCTACCCCGGCCATTAAATTGAGCGGGAAACCGGGCTCGAACCGGCCACCTATAGCTTGGAAGGCTATCGCTCTACCAAATGAGCTATTCCCGCTTATTAAATAAAGCAAAAAGTATAAAGCAAAAAGATTGAGCTTTAAAACTTCATACTTTCTACATTACACTTTTTACAAGTTGTGGGGAGAGGAGGATTCGAACCTCCGAAGGCTGAGCCAACAGATTTACAGTCTGCCCCGTTTGACCGCTTCGGTATCTCCCCGGGATTTCAATATATTTAATGAACGAGCCAGCAGAGGGATTCGAACCCACGGCCTGCTGATTACAAATCAGCTGCTCTGACCAACTGAGCTATGCTGGCATTACATTTTCAAAACGTTACTACTAACCGGCCAATCAATGACCAATAAACACCAACAGTCTATGAACGTAGCCTGCAAAAAAAATGCAGACCCCCTGTTTTTAAAAGGTCTGCAAAAATATATACTTTAGTTTTAATAACCAAAGAAATTTAAGAAAAAACTTAACTATTTTTTGAATTTAGATTTATGCCTCTCTAGCTGCTTTCTTAATGCACTAATAACCATGTCTGTAGCCTCTTCAAAAGTGCTACTTTGTTTTTTTGCAAAAAGGTCATATCCCGGAATTTGCACTCTGATTTCAGCTACTTTATTACCCTTCGCTTCTGCCTTATCTACCTTAAGTGTAATTTCTGAACCAATAACTCCCTCATAGTACCCCGAAATCTTACCAACCTTCTTCTCGATAAACTGCTCTAATTTGTTGTCGGCCTTAAAATGTACCGAATTAATGCTTACTTTCATATTTAACCTCCTATATTTAGTTTTGCCCTTGGGTGGGCCTTCGTATATACTTTTTTTAGTTGTTCAATTGAATTATGTGTATAAATTTGTGTTGCCGTTAAATTTGCATGTCCAAGTATCTCCTTAATAATATTTAATTCGGCGCCGTTGTTTAACATATGAGTGGCAAATGTATGCCGTAGCACATGCGGACTTTTTATGGCACCAGCCAAACCTGCCAGCTCAGTATTAACAATGCGATAAATCAGCTTAGGATATGCCTTAGCTCCTTTATCACTTACAATTAGATACTCAACATCATCCCCAAACTTCGTTTTCATCACATCAATATATCTATAAATACTTGTGATGTGCTCTTTGGATAACGGAATTATTCGCTGCTTATTTCGTTTTCCAAGTACTTTAATTGTATTATCCGAAAAATCAATGTCACTAATTTTAAGATTAATCAGCTCACTGCGGCGCATACCTGTTGAATATAGTAACTCAATAACAAACTGGTTACGCACACTTTTAAAATCACCTACGTCAATGCTGGCATCCAAATAGCTATTGAGTTGCTCCTCATCAAAATAAACCGGTAATGGTTTTGGTGTTTTCACAGATGCAATATGCCTTGCCGGATTTTTACTTACCTCCAACATTTTTATCAGATAGTTATAATAAGAGTTGAGTGTACTTATTTTACGATTAACTGATGTTCCTGATAATCCCGAGTCAATCATCGAAACAACCCACGACCTTATCATATCCTGAGTAGCCTTTTGGGGATTGCTGATTTCGAATTCTTCGAGAAGATATTTTTTGAATAAGCCCAGATCCTTTTTGTAGGCAGTTAAGGTATTGGGTGAATACCTTTTTTCGTTGGCGATATAATTAATAAAATTATCTATTGTCATAAACAAAAAAAGAAGAAACTCTGTTTCAAAAATACAATTAAATATTTGAAAAACAAAATTTCTTCTAAGAATTTCCCTTGTGGACTATTGCTAGCCCATCTCAGCTTGACGAAGCCCTTGAACGTAAATCGCTTTGAGTCGCTGTTCTCTGTTCACAACTGATGGTTTATCAAATTGTTTACGAGCACGCAATTCTCTCATTGCGCCAGTTTTCTCAAATTTACGTTTGAATCTCTTCAGTGCTCTGTCGATATTCTCACCTTCTTTTACTGGAATGATGATCATACTATACCTACTTTCTTTTGTTAAATTAATAAATGTTAAGGGACGGCAAAAGTAATAATTTTTTATTTACTCCTAATTATTTCTTAATTATTTTTCGATTCAGTGTAATTCATTGTGGTGTACCACCATAAATAGTACAACAATTGTACTATGTTTAATCCAACTACCATTTATATCAGGCATTTTTTTTGATTAAATTTTTATAAATTCAAAATAATTTTTGTAATATAGCAGTTGGTATTTTACAAATCATTTAACGAATTCTCTGGGTTTTTTGAGTCAAAGAAACTAATTTTTAAATTTAACCTAAAAAAAAACAAATCATGAAAAAATTAACAACTTTATTTGTCTTATTAGTATTTATTCTTGCAGGTGCAAATGCTCAAAAGTTATCGAAAATAGCACCAAAAATTATTGTTATTGGCATTGGTGAGAAAAATTTATCTTTCGACGAAAGTCAATATCCTGATTTGGAGGTGTATTATACTCCAACTCTTATTGTCAATGATTTTGGATTTAATTTAGAAGAGCGCACGAATGAAAACATCAAATACGCAACAATTCCTTTTTACAGATCAAAAAAAATGGTTGGTGAACTGTATAGTGGAACACCCGAATTAATAATTGATGCCGATTCTGATCGATCGATTACTAGTACTTACATCCTTTTTGATAAGTCAGGATTATGCTATACCATTGGGCATGATGTTACTTTAAATAGTAATAGTAAGACAGCAAATAAAAAGACATTTGGAGATAATTTAACAGCTGTTGTAAAAAAAGGTAAAATTACTAAACCTGCCAAGAAGCCATACGGGTTTGGTAAAAAACAAACAATTATTGGACATGAGTTAGGAGATTTTCCTATCCAATCAATTGATGGTAAAACATTAGAACTGAATACCCTATTAGGGGAAGAACCAGTTCTTGTATTATTCTTTTATCTTGACCCTGAGCTAGATGCTAGTGCTGAGGTTCTTACCGATGAAGAAGCCAAAAATCTTTCAAATAAAGAAATAACTTATTATGAGTTCTATCGGGAAGCTGCATACGATGCCACTAAAATATTTCAGACAACTGAAAAGCAATTTTTTGATGTTAAATATAAGAAATATGATAAATATTAATGCCACTTAATTTTAAACCGGCGTGCGATATGTTTCCGTACAATCTTATTTTTTTGTCAAAATACTGATAGGAAGCAAGAGCAATATTTTTTATTTATTCCTGGATATTTCTTAACTATTTTAATCCATTACGCTATGTATAATCCAATGCCATATCTGCCGGGTAAATTTTTAAAGATCATTGAAAATCTCAAAAAATGGAAAATCAATGGCAAGATCGTATTTTTTACTTTGGGACTTCTTTCTACCATTTGGTTTCTAATACGTGTGATACCAAAACCTAGCAGAGCAGCATATCCATGCATGCAAGCCACTGCTCCCTACATGGCTGCATTCGTATTGTGGCTTACTAGTATTTTTTCATCAAGCTTGTTTCTTGTTAAATTCAGGCGAAACCTAAGCAACCACAGGTGGGGATATGCATTTTTATTTCTAACACTATTCGGGATTGGAACTATTATTACTATGATAAGCGCTCCTGGACAGAATCTTTTTGCAAGTCCCAATTACTACACAAAAGCCATATGGAACAATGCAGAACGTGTGGCCCAACTTGAAGGAGGCATGACAAGTGATTTTGATGAAGTTGCCATTGTTAAATCCGACAAGGAATTTGCATCAGATATTAATATTGAAGATATAGAAGCAATGGTGAGGCAGGCAATAGAAATGGCTGGAGGTATTGACAATATTATAGTTAATGGCGATTATGTAGTACTTAAGCCGAATTTGGTAGGCCTACCTCCCACTCCCACGCCAGAGTATGTTCAAGTTTCGGGCATGGCCACAGATTGGAGGGTTACAAAAGCCGTAGCCAAGATTGTGCGTGAACTTAATCCCGATGGACAAATATATATAATTGAAAGCTCAGCAGCCAACTCAACTCGCGAGGTACTTAACTATTACAATTATACTGCCGAAAATATTCCTGAGGTAAATCAAATTGTTGCACTGGAAGATAGTTGTGGTACTTTTGAAGATTATGGCGATGATAATCTATTAACTTTACTTCTAGATGATATTATCAGATTATATCCTGACGAACAAAAACCCAATCTATCTCCCGAATTCTACATAAACAAAATATATAATAATGCAGATGTTGTCATAAGCATTCCCGTATTAAAAAATCACAAACTCACA
>JASFZK010000212.1:0-9659 GCA_045267845.1 Bacteroidota bacterium
CGCAAAGACGGATTACCTAAATTCAGAATATTCAATACCAAAATAAATTCAGATTATTATTTGAATTTTGATGAGGATGATTATTATGTTGAAACAACAGCTAACCCGGAGTTTAATTCTAAAAAGTTCCGTTATAGATTTACATCTTTAAAAACACCGTTAACTATATATGATTTTAATATGGTTGATCGTGAGCAAGAATTACTTAAACGTCAGGAAGTTGTTGGAGGATATAAACCCGATGATTACGTTACAGAAAGAAAATATGCTACTTCTCGTGATGGAGTTAAAGTGCCCATATCAATTGTTTATAAGAAAGGATTTGAGATTAATCGTACATCACCATTAGTGCTTTATGGTTATGGCTCGTATGGATATAGCATAGAATCTGTTTTTAGGTCATCACGCCTTAGTTTGCTTGATAGAGGTTTTGCATATGCAATAGCTCATATTCGCGGTGGAGAAGAGTTAGGCAGAGAATGGTACGAAGATGGGAAGCTGTTTAATAAAAAGAACACTTTTTTCGACTTTATTGATTGTGGTGAATATTTAGTCTCAGAAAATTATACTTCGTCTGATAATATGTTTGCCCTTGGCGGAAGTGCCGGAGGTTTACTTGTGGGTGCCGTAGTTAATTATCGCCCTGACTTGTTTAAGGGTGTGATTGCCGCAGTACCTTTTGTTGATGTGGTAACAACAATGTTAGATGAAAGTATTCCATTAACAACAAGTGAGTATGATGAATGGGGCAATCCCAACGAAAAAGAGTACTATGATTATATGCTTTCATATTCACCGTATGATCAGGTTGAAGCAAAGAATTATCCAACAATTTTAGTTACAACAGGACTTCACGATAGTCAGGTGCAATATTGGGAGCCAGCAAAATGGGTTGCCAAATTACGTGAAATGAAAACAGATACTAATTATTTGTTGCTTCAAACCAATATGGATTTTGGACATGGTGGAGCATCGGGGCGTTTTAAACAGCATAAAGAAACTGCTCTTGAGTATGCATTTATGCTTATGTTGCTAAAATGAAAACGATAATACTTATGTGCTATAGAGGTTTGGTTAGCAATAAACTAACTAGTACTACAATAAGTGGATAAGATTTTATAGTTTTGTGTCAATAATCGCTTTTCATGTTAAAACAAAAATCTCAAATACCAAATATAATATTTTCTGCTAACGATATATTGCAGGGTATGCCAGAACTGGCTTATGTTTTTGATGATGTGGGCAGAATTATAATGTGGAATAAAAATGTGGAAGTGGTACTTGGTTATTCGTCTGATGAATTATTTCATAAGCCACTTTCTGAATTTATTGATAAACCTGATTTAGAAAATACAGTAAACGAAATAAAAATAATATTTGAAGAAAAAACATCACGCACTGTTGAGTATAATTTATTGACCAAGATTGGTAAGAAAATTCCATATATTGGTTCTGGAAGTTATGCATTTGTTGAAGGAGAAGAATACTTTATTGGTCAAGCGATTAACATTAGTAAGTTAAAAGATGCAGAAAAAGAATTAGACACACAACTTGCTGAGATCAATAAACTAAAAGACCTACTTGAGGCTGAGAATATTTATCTCCGTCAGGAAATGAAAAGCAAACACGATTTTGATGATATTATTGGTGAAAGCGAAACATTGATGCATTCTCTTTATCGTATTGATCAGGTTGCTAAAATGGATTCAACTGTCTTGCTTGAGGGAGAAACAGGTACAGGAAAAGAGCTATTTGCTATGGCCATTCATAGCAAAAGCAATAGAAAAAATAAATCATTTGTTAAAGTAAATTGTGCTTCGCTTCCTGCAAGCTTAATAGAAAGTGAGTTGTTTGGTCATGAGAAGGGAGCTTATACCGGAGCAGTTAATAGACAGATTGGGAGATTCGAACTTGCTCATAAAGGGTCAATTTTTCTTGATGAGATTGGAGAATTACCAATTGAAATCCAATCTAAACTATTGCGAGTTTTACAGGAAGGTGAATTTGAAAGAATTGGTAGCCCCAAAACAATAAAAGTAGATGTTAGAATTATTGCAGCAACCAATCGTAACCTAGAAGAGATGATTAGTAAAAAGCTGTTCAGGAAGGATTTATATTACCGACTTAATGTTTACCCCATTACTATAGCCCCACTACGCGATCGTATTACAGATATTCCTTTGTTAGTTGAGCATTTTGTGGAACACTTTAACCTCAAAATGGGTAAAAAGGTAAACAGTATTTCCAAAAAAACCATTAATCAGTTAAAGGCTTACTCATGGCCTGGCAATATTCGCGAATTAGAAAATATAGTTGAAAGAGCTATAATAATTTCACCTTCAAGAAGTCTTGTTGTTGAACAGCTTCAAAAACCAAATTTTGGAAAAAGCGATGACCTTCTTCCTCTGGCCGAATACGAAAGACGATATATCATCAAAGTTCTTGAGAAAACATATTGGCGTGTTGATGGAACAGATGGTGCTGCAAAAATACTGGAAATGCACCCTGAAACATTACGGTCAAGAATGAGAAAATTAGAAATTTCCCGCCCAAATATTTAATAGTACTCCATTATATTTAGTGATAAACGTTAAATATAACGGTTAATTGAATTGTATTTAGTCGTCAATTCATTGAATGAATAAGTTAAGGGGCTGATTAGGTGAGTAATGCTTATTTAGAATCATTCTTGGTACGAATTTTGTCTAGTTGTACATAAATTGATCAACCATCTTTAATTCCATTTATGATAAAACTTGAAGTTATAGTACAACCAAGGAGTGTGAAATATTTGGAGTTTTCGCAGTCCTTAAAATCTATGAAACCTAATCTTCAACAACTTTGTGATTCAGTAATAATTACAGAGAAAGATAGTACATTTTCTATTGTGGCTGAAATGAAAACACCAGAACAATTATCTAAATTTTTACGTACTAAAGAGTTTGCAATTCTATCAGGTGCTATTAAAACGCTTGGAGAAAAATCTGAAGTAATCATTCATGGCCTTGATCAAAAAAAGAAGAGTACATATATAAATGGAATACGGTTTAAGTATTCAAAAGCAGAAATAAATTAATAAATAATTAAATAAATATTTACGCGATGAAAAAAACAATTTTACTTTCACTAACATTAATTATTCTTTTTGCAGTTCCAATATCTGCACAAGAAAATATTAATCGTGAGGTGCTTCCTATTTTAGTGCCCGAATCTCCTACTTACACTGAATTAGATGTTCGAAATACAGAAGCACCTATACCTTTTACAATAACAGCACCCAAAGGCGCTCCAAATGTTGTAATAGTTTTAATTGATGACCTTGGAATAGGTGCCACAACAACTTTTGGTGGACCAATAAATACACCTACCATGGATAAATTAGCTGATAATGGTTTGAGGTATAATAATATGCATACCACAGCACTTTGCTCTCCAACACGTATGGCTCTTAAAACTGGGCGTAATCATCACACTTGTAATACTGGCTCAATAATGGAGACAGCAACCGCATATCCGGGAAATACCGGGGCACTTCCTAATAGTGTAGCACCATTGGCAGAAATGCTTCGCCTTAATGGCTATAGCACTGCTGCTTTTGGTAAATGGCACGAAACTGCAGCCTGGGAAACAAGTGTATCTGGTCCTTTTGATCGCTGGCCTACACATCAAGGTTTTGATAAATTCTATGGTTTTATTGGTGGTGAAACAGATCAGTGGGCACCACTTATTTACGATGGAACAAAAAAGGTTAATCCCCCAAAAATGGATGATTACCATTTTACAACCGACATGACAAACCAAGCCATCAACTGGGTAAAAGCACAGCAATCGATGACTCCCGACAAACCTTTCTTTGTGTATTTTGCCACAGGAGCTGTACATGCACCTCACCATGTGTCTAAGGAATGGTCTGATAAATACAAAGGTAAGTTCGATAAAGGCTGGGATGTTGTAAGAGAAGAAACTACGGAAAAAATGAAGTCGATGGGAATTATTCCTGAAAACACAAAACTTGCACCTAAACCTGAAGACATTAAAGATTGGAAAAAATTATCTAAAGACGAAAGAAAACTATTTGCTCGTCAGGCGGAAGTATTTGCAGGATTTATGGAAATGACAGATTACGAGGTTGGTAGATTAATGGATGCCATAGCTGAAATAGGCGAGTTGGATAACACTCTTTTTATTTTTATTGCCGGAGATAACGGTACAAGTGCCGAAGGCGGAATGGTTGGTATGTACAATGAAATGACATACTTTAACGGTGTAGAAGAAAAAGTTGAAGACCTAATTCCATTGATGGATGATTGGGGATTAGAAAATACTTTTCCACATATGGCTGCTGGTTGGGCTGTTGCGTTTGATGCTCCTTTTACATGGACAAAGCAAGTTGCATCAGATTTTGGTGGTACACGTAATGGTATGATTATTCAATATCCTGATGGGATAGAAGAAACCAATGGGTTACGGACTCAATTCACACATGTTATTGATATCGCACCTACAGTACTTGAACTGGCAGGTCTTCCGGAGCCATTAGTAGTTAATGGAGTTCCTCAAACTCCAATTGAAGGTACCAGTTTGGCTTATACTTTTAATAATGCTGATGCGGCCGAACGTCATACTATTCAATACTTTGAAATGTTTGGCAATCGTGCCATTTATAATAATGGTTGGTTTGCACGTACTATTCACCGCGCTCCATGGGAAGTGAGCAATCTGCCTCCATTGGAGACTGATGTTTGGGACCTTTATTATGTGCATGAAGATTTCAGTTTATATAATAATCTAGCTGAGAAATATCCTGAGAAATTAGAAGAAATGAAGAGCTTGTTCATGTGGCAAGCAGAAAAATATCATGTCCTGCCAATTGATGACAGAACAATTGAAAGAACAAATGCTGCTCTTGCCGGACGTCCTGATTTACTTGGTGATAGAGTCTCACTTACTTTGTATGAAGGTATGGAAGGTATGATGGAAAACACGTTTATCAATATTAAGAACAAGTCCTTTTCTATCACAGCAGAACTTAATATTCCCAAAGATGGTGCCAATGGCGTAATCCTTTCTCAAGGAGGTCGTTTTGGTGGTTGGTCAGTATATTTGATTGACGGTAAACCTGAATTTACTTATAACTTTCTTGGCCTTGACAGATATGTTATTTCAGGTTCTGAAAAGCTTCCTGAAGGTGATGTTACTGTTAAATTTGATTTTGTTTATGATGGTGACGGACTTGGTAAGGGAGGTACAACTACTATTTACGTTGATGGTAAAGCTGTTGCTGATGGTCGTGTAGATAAAACACAACCAAATATTTTTTCGGCTGATGAAACTGCTGATGTTGGGCTTGATAATCAAACACCTGTAGCTTTAGGAATAGGTTACGGACCTGAAGAAACAAACTTTACAGGAATAATTGATAAGGTTATTGTTGAAATAAAATAGAAGGAAAAATAAAGATTAAAATCTCAATACTCATAAAATAATAATATTTTTGAGATAGGAATTCATATAAATTAAAATACTTATGAGAAAAATCACAATTTTAGTTGCATTAGTAACTATGCCATTTATAATGATGGCACAAAACAAAGAGAAACCCAATATCTTGGTTATTTGGGGAGATGACATTGGATGGTCTAATCCAAGTATTTATAATATGGGAATGATGGGCTACAAAACGCCCAATATTGATAAAATTGGTTATGATGGAATCGTTTTTACTGATTATTATTCTCAGCAATCATGTACTGCAGGCCGTGCTGCCTTTATTACTGGGCAATCACCATATAGAACAGGGTTAACCAAAGTAGGACTTCCTGGCGCAAAAGAAGGCTTAAGTGTATTAGACCCGACTATTGCAGAACTGTTAAAGAACCATGGCTATGCAACAGGTCAGTTCGGGAAAAATCACTTAGGAGATTTAGATGAACATTTACCAACTAATCATGGTTTTGATGAATTCTTAGGGAATTTGTATCACTTAAATGCCGAAGAAGAGCCAGAACATCCCGATTATCCAAAAGATCCAGAATTTAAAAAGAAATTTGGACCTAGAGGAGTTATCCATTCATTTGCTGACGGCAACATAGAAGATACTGGACCATTAACTAAAAAAAGAATGGAAACTATTGATCAAGAAACCAAAGAAGGAGCTATCGCTTTTATGAAGCAATCGGTTGCAGATGACAAACCATTTTTCGTATGGTACAACTCAACTTTGATGCATGTTTGGACTCACTTAACAGATGAAGAAAACGAAAAAACGGGTCTTGGACTTTACGCTGATGGAATGGTGAAATTGGATAAAATAGTAGGAGAATTAACTCAAACATTAACTGATTTAGGAATAGAAGAAAACACTATAGTGATTTTCGGAACAGATAATGGAGCAGAGATAATTTTTTGGCCCGATGGTGGTATGACACCATTTAGAGGAGAAAAAGCTACCACATGGGAAGGTGGATTTAGAGCTCCTTGTTTAATTAAATGGCCTGCCAAAATTAAACCAGGTCAAGTGAGTAATGCAATTATTTCAGGTGAAGATTGGTTGCCAACTTTCTTAGCTGCAGCTGGCGAATCTGATGTGAAAGAAAAGTTATTAAAAGGATATAGTGCCAATGGAAATGATTTTAAGGTTCATTTAGATGGATATAATTTTTTACCTTATTTAACAGGACAAACAGAAGAAAGTCCAAGAAATGAAATATTCTATTTTGATGATGATGGAAGTTTAAATGCATTCCGTTATAATCGTTGGAAAATGCATTTTAAAATTCAAGAAAATCATGGTTTTGAAGTTTGGCAAAAAAAATATACGGAGTTAAGATTCCCGCTATTAATGGACTTACGTGGTGACCCATTTGAAAGAGCACAGCACGATTCTGAGGATTACAGTAGATGGCTAGCAGAACGTATGTTTATGATGGTGCCAGCACAAGCAAAAATTGCTGAATTTTTAGCTACTTTCAAAGAATATCCACAACGTCAAGAAGTAGGAAGTTTTAGTTTAGATCAAGTGTTAGAGCAAATGGAAAATGCTAAGCGAAATTAACATTGTCATCAAAAAAAACCAAAGTCGAATATTAAATATATTTGGCTTTAGTTTTTCACTAAAAGCTTTCTTATTTATTAAAA
Source organism: Bacteroidota bacterium (assembly GCA_045267845.1). Classification (GTDB taxonomy): domain Bacteria; phylum Bacteroidota; class Bacteroidia; order Bacteroidales; family F082. Next base: position 7,138 of record JASFZK010000212.1, read on the forward strand.
AAATGAACAACGAAATGCCAGTTATTGTTGAAATAAAATAAAAAGAAAAATTATTATATAAATTAACTTTAATTAAACTACGTGAAATGAAAAAATTCAATCTATTAACTTTACTGATATTTTTTATGTCAGGATTATTTGCCCAAGGCGGAGGTGTAGCACCTCTAGCAAAAGGTGAAAAACAATTAAATTTTGGTACAGGATTTAGCGGAAACGGTATTCCTGTATATGTATCCATGGATTTTTCAATTCATAAAGATATTACAATAACACCAGAGGTGCACGTAAAAATTGATGATGAATTCAAATTTGGAGCACTTGTAAAAGGTGATTACCATTTTAATTCATTAATTGGAATTCCAAGTAACTTTGATTTTTATGCTGGTGCCAGAGCCGGATTTGACTTTGGCGATGACTTCTACCCTGATTTAGGTATCCATGTTGGTGGTCGTTGGTATTGGAGTGAAAAATGGGGATTAAATGTTGAGTTAGGTGGAGGAACAGGTTTTGGAACTACATTTGGCCTTAGCATGAAATTATAAGCAGAGCTGAAATTCTCAGAAGCTTGTTTTTGGTTTGGCAGATACTCTAAAATATGAGTATCTGCTATTTTTACTAAGTCTAATTTTAATAAGGCTTTTTCAGTATGTATGGAAGGTAAAGGGTATTCTGTAAAATAGTTATCTTTATCAATCGAAATTTTAATAAGTTTGGGAATTTTGTTTTGATGAAATACTCTTAAATAATTAATTATGAAAAATGGATTATTAATAATTTTTTTATTGGTGGCTGGTATGATGGCTCAATCGCAAGTATTAATTACATTGTTACTTGGTGATAAATTAAACTCTGATGGATTAGAATTTGGTCTTGAAGGTGGTATAAACTGGACTAAAATTTCTGGATTGGATACTGAAGATTATGCACGTAAATGGAATCTTGGTTTCTATTTTGATATCAGAATAAAGAACCAATGGTCTCTTTCTACAGGTGTACTTGTAAAATCTAATTTTGGTGTTGATAAGCTAAGCGATAATGATTTAATTTCCATTGGTGCAACTAATTATAATAATCTTGATACTACAACACTTGTTGGAGATTATAGTATGAAAATTAGTTCTTTCATGGTTCCCGTTTTGATAAGGTATAAATTTATAAACCATATATATGTTGAATTAGGTCCGCAGTTTTCTCTTATGTATAATTCATGGGTAGAATTTGAATCAGATATTGAAGGAAGAGATGCTACAATAAAGGAATATAATAGAGACAAGATCAATAAAATTGATGTTGGAATTATGATTGGTACCGGTTACAGGCTATTTAAAGGTACTGGTTGGACAATTGGAGCTAAGTATTATTATGGATTTGTGGATGTTTTTAAAGATGTACCAAACACAAAAAACAGCTCTATTTATTTGAAACTTAATATCCCCATAGGAGCCGGTGAAGTAGCTCAACAAAAATCTGCAGAAAAGGCAGCCAAGAAAAAAGAAAAAAAGAGTAATAAGAAAAACAAAAAATAATTAAATATTTATTTCATATAAAATGAAGAATATATATAGATTAATAATCTTAATATCAATAATTTCTGTTGTAGCTGTACAACACACCCAAGCACAGTATGTAACAAAAAAAATAAAAAGTAAGCATCAGATTTATACAGATAGCCTAAAAAATGTTGAATACAATTATGTTTTCCCAATACTTGGACAGGGGGCATACAAAAAGGGATTTGATATACCTTACCCAATAGGTGTCATGGTAAATTACATATGGATGGATCAGGGTATTGATATTACCAATATGCAACTTGGACTGAAAACTGATGATAAGGATATTCCTTTAACACCAGTTGATTTTATTGATTTTGGTGAAACCAGAAATACTTCCTATGCGTTTAATATAAGACCTGATGTTTGGGTTTTCCCATTCCTAAATGTTTATGGATTATTTGGCTATGGAGAGTCACGAACTGAAGTTAACCTTGTAGCTCCTGTAGCGCTAAAATCGGTTGTTGAGCAGAGCATAACAACCGCTGGGGTTGGAGTAATGACAGCCTTTGGAATTGGCCCTGTTTGGTTATCAGTTGATGCAAACTGGACATGGAATAAGCCTGAGTTACTTGACAAAGCTGTACTAGTTAATGTATTAGGACTCAGGCTTGGTCACACTTTTACATTTAAACAAAGACCTGATCGAAATATAGCTATTTGGGCCGGTGGTATGAGACTTAATATGAGCTCTGACACAAGGGGGGCTGTTGCTATGAAAGATGCACTACCACCCGAAACATGGGATAGAAGAGATGAAATTGTTGACCAATACAACACATGGTACAACGGTTTACCACCTGCAAAACAAGCATTAGTTGATGAAACAGCTGTCCCTGACATTGTTGATAAGTTAGCTGAGGCAGATGGTGATGCAGTTATCAGATACGGTATGGACAAACAAGTATTAGAGATGTGGAATGGAGTTATTGGAGCGCAGTTTCAACTAAACAAGAGTTGGCAGTTCCG
>JASFZK010000213.1:0-14058 GCA_045267845.1 Bacteroidota bacterium
TTAAAAGGTTACTTGATTAGAAATTATACTTTTACACTTCATCTTACAAATAATAAATATTTAAGGTATGAAAAAGGAAATCAAAATACTTCTTGCAGAAGATGACAAAAATTTAGGCAATATTCTTACAGCTTATTTAGCAGCCAAGGGTTACCCAACTGTTTTATGTGCAAATGGTAAAATTGCATATGAGGCTTACAAAAGAGATTCTTTTGATTTTTGTGTTTTAGATATTATGATGCCCGAGATGGATGGCTTTACTCTTGCAAAAAAAATAAGGAAAATTGACAAAGAAATTCCCATACTATTTTTATCAGCCAAAGCAATGCAGGAAGATAGAATTCAAGGTTTTGAAGTTGGTGCCGACGATTATCTTACCAAGCCATTTAGCATGGAAGAATTATTATTACGTATTAAAGCAATAATGAGGCGAAGTACTACAACTACTAATGAAAATACAAAAGCCATTTTTAATTTTGGCAGATTCACTTTCGATTATAACCGTCAGTTATTACTGATTGATAAGAATGAACAAAAATTAACATCAAAGGAAGCCGAGCTTCTAAAATTACTTTGCGAAAACGTAAATAATGTACTTGATCGTACTATTGCACTTAACAAAATTTGGTTTGATGACAGCTATTTTAATGCACGATCAATGGATGTTTATGTAACAAAGTTGCGTAAATACCTTAAGGAAGATAGTAATGTTGAGCTCATTAATGTACACGGTGTTGGGTTTAAACTTGTTGTTAGTTAGATCCTTACTGTCAATAGTTCCTGTAATTTTTGTTTCTCGCAAAGCCGCTAAGTCGCAAAGATCTGATTGTCAGTATGGTAAATACTTACTCTTCATTTTGTAATTACTTGAATATGTGCATGTTATAAAACCTTAACAAACTATTATTCAATAGTACTGTGCTTTTTATTGTTTAGATTTTTAACTCCCTAATCACAACAACAAGCTCTTATATTTATAAGATTTATCCCTAATTATTTGTATCACTGTAGGATTATGCTATTTTTGTAATATCACCATGCACCATAAATATGATAGCTACAATACTCCTTGTGTTTTTTTACCTGTTCACGCCATTATTAATCCTCTATTCATGCCAAAAATTATCAATCCTACGTAGGGTTGGTGCTATAATAATAGCGTATGGGATAGGACTAGTGGCTGGACTATCAGGATTATTGCCCGAAAACAGTGCCGAAATACAAGAAATTATTGTCACAATAACAATTCCGCTTTCACTCCCGTTAATGCTATTTTCGTCAGATATAAAAGCATGGACAAAACTTGCCGGTAATACTGTGGTTTCAATGGTAATAGCCCTGGTAGCTGTTGTTGCATCGGTAATTATTGGATTCTTTATTTTCCGTACCGATGAGGTTGCCGATTTATGGAAAGTAGGAGGTTTGCTAATTGGAGTTTACACAGGTGGCACACCAAACCTCGCAGCTCTAAAAATCATGCTCAATGTCGATAACGACACATACATAGTAACCCATGCATACGATATGCTAATTGGTGCTGGCTAATTCTTTTTCCTAATTACCATAGGGCAAAAAGTATTTGGTTATGTACTTCCCAAGTTTAAACCGGCGCTAAAAAACAGCGATCAAAATGTGTTAAGCGATATGTCGTTAGTGCCGATGTGGGGACTTCTTAAAAAAGAAAATCGCATCCCAATGTTAAAGGCAATTTTAATATCCATTGGTATTTTTGCAGTGGCAGGTTTAACAACATTGTTCACCCCCCAAAACAGCCAAATGATTGTTGTCATATTAATAATCACAACCCTGGGTATTTTATTCTCGCTCGTTCCATCGGTCAACAAACTCAAAAACACCTTCGAGTTGGGTATGTATCTCATCCTAATATTTAGTATCGATGTGGCTTCAATGGTCGATTTATCAAATCTTGCCGAAGCATCACCAAATATTTTCTATTATGTTTTTCTGGTAATTTTCGGATCGCTGTTTTTACAAGTAGTGCTTTCCGCAATCTTTAAAATCGACACCGATACCGTAATTATTACATCAACCGCACTTATTTGTAGTCCGCCATTTGTGCCCGCAGTAGCCGGCGCATTAAAAAACAAAGAAATAATAGTTCCAGGCTTAACAGTCGGCATCATTGGCTATGCCGTAGGTAATTATTTGGGCGTATTAATAGCTGAATTTTTGCATACTTTTTAGGTAATTATTAGGGCGGCAACCGCGCATTACGTTTGTAGTTATTTCATACTGATTGTATTTTTGTTAAGCAATCCCTTGTCTTCCTTCGTCAGCCTCCTTTTGCTTACAAAAATCACATCAGTATTTCAATAAGCTACCACTTCAATCGCTGCCGCGTACAAACCTGTTCCATAGTTTAACACCTTCGTCTCCGGCTTGACCCACAAGTTTATCAAATAGCTCCTCATCTGTAGCTTTGTTATCAGCATCCCATGGCGCCGAAATAATCTCTTTTGATAATACACTTCCATTAAAATTAGCAACCTTTACTTTTGAAGGAAGTTTACTCGGGAATAATTTATTAAATCCATCATCACTTTTAACAACCACTTTATCAATTAACCTTAATACAGCTTTATTTTTAAGATTATCGTTAGTAAATCTATCTGGCGAAACATCGCCAAACAACAAACCAATGGCAACACAATATGGCAAGTGAAACTGAGCCTGAACTACATTTTGTGGATATCTGCTACCAATAAGATCAATTGCTCTGCTAAAAACACTAACTTCAATCGAGTCAATCTCATCAACATTCAGTTTGTAGTCCTTTTTTATTCCCATCATTGCAGCAATAGCACTATGCAACCATCTGCAACAAGCATAAGGTTTAAAATAATTAGAATTAATTAGCCATGTTGTGCCTAAATCTTTCACAAGTATTTTTTTATCGTAATCATCATGATAGTCCACAAATAAATACGGTCCAACAAAATCATCTTTAGCAAACAAAGTACTTTGCAATCCCGATTGAGCCGCCCATGCTGCCCCTTCTTTCGACATGGATCCTGTGCTAACATCAGTTGAACCACCAAGCATAGTTGGCGATAATATTGCCGCATTGCTCAAGGCATGCATAGTTTGTTCAATGTTTAGTTTCAATAAATACGATACGGTGGCAGCCGTTCCAATTGCCCCCCATCTTCCACTGGAATATGTGGTAATCTTTTCTTTAATACGGGCATTACTAAATCGCGTTGCAATATCATAACCAATAATAACAGCTTTTATAATTTCTGTTTTCGATGCTTTTATATCATCTCCAATTATAATTGCAGCTGGAACTATCATGCTGGCCGGATGACCAACCGCCATGCGATGCCCCTCGTCATAATCAGTCGAACTTATTGCCAGAGTGCTAAAAAAAATAGCGCCACCTATACTTGTGGTATCTTGCGTTCCAATTATTCCGTAATTTCCTTTTCCAAATAATTTGTCTTTACTCGTAAGTGCACGTTTAAATGCATCGGTAAGTACTCCGCCATAAGCAGTTCCCAAAGTATCGGCAACAACTCTTGCTCCATTATGCATAGTGGCTTCGTCATAGTTTCGTTTTCCATCAACAATTGCTTCAGATAGTTGATACAATATGGGGGCAGATTTTTTCATCATTTCTATTAGTCAGGTTAATACCATGAATTCTAAATTAAGAATACACTTTAGTATTTATTGCTAAAATATCCTATTTATACCAATAATAATTCAATTCAAATATTTTGAAGTTATTTGATTATTTCTACTTGTCATTTTTCATGAACTACTCAGTATAATTCAAACTCTATTATATTTGCACAAAATTTTTGATCAGATGTTTAAAAAAATACCTCATACTTTTGTAATCATATTTAGCATTATAGTGCTGGCGGCCATATCCACATGGTTTGTACCTGGTGGTGAATATGAAAGAGCAACAATAACAGTAAACGGAATTGAGCGAACTGTAATCGAAAAAAGTTCATTTCATTATGTTGATAATCAGCCACAAACGTGGCAAATATTTTCAGCTTTCTTTCTTGGGTTTGTAAAACAATCTGGTATCATTGTATTTATACTTATGATTGGGGGTGCTTTTTGGATTGTAAATAGTTCCAAGGCCATCGACATAGGAATTTTCTCTTTTCTGGGGTTTACTAAAAAACTCGAAAAAATAAAGCTACTGAATAGGATAGGGGTTCATAATATTATACTAACCCTAATTATGTTAGTTTTTAGCATTTTTGGGGCTGTGTTTGGTATGAGTGAAGAAACCATAGCTTTTATTATAATACTTGTACCTCTTTCAATTTCAATGGGCTACGATTCAATTGTTGGCGTTAGCATGAGTTTTGTGGCTGCTGGGCTAGGCTTTGCCGGAGCCGTACTAAATCCTTTTACAATTGGTATTGCGCAGGGTATTGCTGACCTTCCTTTATTTTCAGGATTTGGTTATCGCATGTTTAGTTGGTTTGTAATTAATTTGGTAGGCATCACATGGATATTGCGTTATGCTGCAAAAATCAAGAAAAATCCAAAACTATCCCCGGTTTACGAAACCGATGTTTATTGGCGTAATCGTAGTGCTTCCGATACCGAAGAAATTGTTTATAGTACTCCTCGAATTGCATGGTATGTATTTATTTTTATCACCATTGGCCTTTCAATATTCTCATGGATTTATCCCATTACCGAGATGAAGATTGGCAATTCCATAAGTATTTTTCCTGCAGTTCCGGTATCAACAATTATGTTTGTAATTATTGGGATTATAAGTTTACGAAAATCTGTACATTTTTTCATACTTAATTTATTACTCTTCACCATAGTATTTCTTATTGTTGGAGTTATGGGCTATGGTTGGTACATCGAAGAAATTGCCAGCTTATTCCTTGCCATGGGATTGTTTTCGGGTATAGCTTTTAACTACAGCGCAAACGAAATAACCAAAGAGTTTCTTGAAGGAGCAAAAGATATTATGTCGGCTGCATTAATTGTTGGTTTGGCAGGCGGAATTTTAGTAGTCCTTGAGGATGGCAAAATCATCGACACCATACTTTATAAGGTCTCAAATTCAATGGAAGGCATGGGCAAGCTGGGAACGGTAAGTGTAATGTATGTAATCCAAAATATTATCAATGTTATTATTCCATCAGGCTCAGCCAAAGCAGCACTAACCATGCCTGTTATGGCTCCGTTTTCCGATTTGGTAAATCTATCTCGTCAGGCTACAGTAATGGCTTTTCAGTTTGGTGACGGCTTTACAAATATGATCACACCTACATCAGGTGTTTTAATTGGAGTGCTCGGAGTAGCAAAAATTCCTTATGATAGCTGGGTAAAATGGATTGCTCCTTTTATGCTAGTGTTGCTTATTCTTGGTTGGCTATTGCTTATTCCAACGGTTACTATGCAACTTGATGGCTTTTAGTTGTCAACGTTTTGTATAGAAATAGTAGCCGACTTTGGAACTCGAATATTTCAAGTTACAACTAAATTTTATACTTTGTTAACTGCTGTATTTTCATTAATATGGGATCGTAATAATCTCTCCCTGCTTATCTAGCATTAAAACATTGTCCCCACTTATATTTACACTGTCCAACGGGCCAATATGATAAACAGCAAACATATTACTAACATCTGCTAATTTAATTTCTTTCTTATTTGCATCAATAAGTAGCCAAGCTGGGACAAACGCCCAATCAATCTCTTTTAAAGATGCAATGGTCTCAGCATGTTCGGTATCCCCTGAAATAAAAATTCTTTTATTATGCCAGATAATCAAATATGAATAGTGATTTATAGAAAACATGTGTTTCGTCTTAAAAGCTTCAATATTGAAGTCCATTATTTTATCATTGAGTTCTAATAGTTTTTTCACATTCCCGGGAGTATAAATTTTGCCATCAAGTTTTTTCGCCAATTTTTTAACTAATTTTCCTGAATAATGGTCTGAATGTTTATGTGTGTAAATGAAAATGGGATTACTATTTACGCTATCCAACTCGGATAAGTCATATTCCATATAATTGTGTGCACCTGATTTGTATGGAAAATCAATGTAGATATTTGAAATTCCATCGGTCATATAAAGTCCACAGTTTCCGATAAATCTAATTTTTATTTCAGAAGATTGACTAAAAGTTGAGATTGAATAACTAATAAGTATTAGAATCCCCAATATTTTTAATAATCGCATCATAATTTTGTGTTATTAATATTGCAGTTAACAATGCTAAATGACCACTTAGTTACAGCTTTTTAGCTAATCTTCAATATCTTCATTAATCACGGGAATAACAACCGATGAGCTATCCCTAATAAAAATGTCCATTTTATTTTTTGGGCGTATTTCCTTTTGCCACGAAAAATCTTTCAATCTTGTTTGGTCACCGGTTAATTCACTTTCCGGAAACGAATCTTCATCAACATTAATCTTGTAAGTAATGGAATTTATTTCGCCTTTTTTTAACTTTATGGTCATATTACTCGATTCGGCTATATCAATACCAATTAAATATTTGTCCTCATCACGAATAAAATAAATTGTTTGAGCATTGCCATCAACATTTATTTTTGCCAATTCATTCCTAACAAAATAGGCAATCATATTTTTACCACGAATTTGATTGAAGGTATCAGTCGAATCCCTCGAAACAATAAATGCCGTATTATACATCATTAACGAATCGGCTCTGTTGCCCGATACTGCAATTGAAATCGAATCAGCTGTTAACTGGTTTTTCTCCGACCAAATAACTGGCTTCTCATACATCCTTATTGTTGAATCTTTCATGTCATATGCAAGCGAATCGCATTTGCCCTGAAGTTTTTTACGGTAAAACCTCACGCCATAATAAGCACGAATTACCTGTGCTTTTCTGTCCTTATCAAAATTCAACCAAAGTGTATCTGCGTGCATAAAAAGCGAATCATGACTGTCATAAGTAATTGCAATCGCGCTATCAGTAACATACGACATGCCTTTTTCATCCCAAAATTCACCCCTCTTACCTGTAATAATAACCCTTCGTGTAGTATCAATTATCGAAACATTACCCATGGCTTTTCCAAAAAGAGTTTTGTTATCATAGTACAAACTATCAGCAGTAATTATTTTATCATTATTTGAAATTGACGGACGCCTAACGAGCTTCGAAATATCATTCTTTGTATCGTACCAGCCATCTTCACAATACATAATACTTTCTTTCCCTCTAATAACAGTCGGTCCCAAAAAATACGCAGTTTCGTTGTTGGTATTATAAATTAGCGTATCCGAATAAGTTTCTTGGTCAGGATTGGTTAGCACAACCTCATCCCTAAAATGAAACGTATGAATTGGAGTAAAGTAGACTCCCTCCTTACTCACCAGTACATTTTCCTTATTTACAATTTTCCCGCCCTTATCATAAAAAGCAGTTTTTGTATTTCTATTATAAATAAGATGGTCGGTGGTTAGTACCGTGTTTTTGTCAATAAGTTTAACACTATCAAATAATTCGGCAATCTTGGTATTACCATTGTAAAGCATGCGCAAACTGTACACATCAACCGAGTCATTCACATTAATGTGCACATTGCTAAAAGCTTCAAAACTATTTTTCGTCTCATTTATGTAGGCACTATCACAGTAAAATAACGTCGAGTCTTGCCTGATAACTACATTTCCAATTAGCCGCTGAATATCCTTTCCAAACTTAATATTGTATTTAAACGAATCAGCATGTTCAATAATTACTTTCGATTTATTCTGAGCAATAATATTCGTAAGAATAAAGAAAGCGCCAAAAGCCAGTATTATTTGCCTGATTTTAATATTCACAGCCGTGTTCGATGTTTAATGTTCGTCAGCAAAAATAAGGATTATAATTCTACCATGTAAATCAAAAATAAGCTATTGTATATTTTCTTTTTTCATGGCGGTAATCAGGCTATACATTTATAGTTGCTTTATCCCGTTTGTGTTTTTGTAAGCAGTGCATGGGCTTCCTTCGTCTGCCGCTGCCTACTAACAAAAACAACAACGGGCTTTCAACAATCTATCACTCCTATCCTGCCGCTGGGGTATACCACACATTAATCAACCCAATCCTTTTCATGTTAAACGAGCCACTTTCCAAACTTTCAACTTTCAGACTTTATAAACTTCAAACTTTATAAACTTTCAACTTTACAAACTTTCAAACTTTCTACTAATATGTTCCCAAATGCTTTTCATTTTTAGTAAATTTGGACTTTTTTCGCATCAGTGAGAGTTTCAGAATAAGTTCAGCAAAAATGACGAAGGTATTTTCTTCTTTATCAAAATTAAAATTTACAAGCATAGCCATAGTTACGGTTTTCAATTTTAATGAAAAGAAAGGGGAAAAGACCCAGTCAGATTGCGGAAGTTATTTAGAATCTTTCACTAAGTATAAAAACATCAGCAAATGAGTTTTAATTCTAATGAAAATTATAAAAATAGTAAAAGTAAGGTAGGCTATGTTACTCGTAAAGAAGCGACCCAAAGTACCTACGATTCGCTGGGCTTTATGTCTGGACTCGAAGTCCATCAACAGCTGTTAACCGACGAAAAACTTTTCTGCCATTGTCCAGCCGGAATTTTTAATCATAACGACGATTATGATGCCGAAATAGTTCGGCATATGAGACCAACCCTAAGTGAACTTGGTGAGTATGACGGCACAGCTCTAATGGAGTTTAAAACTCGTAAAGAAATCATCTATCGTATTAATAACGAAAATGCATGTACCTACGAAGTGGATGATACTCCTCCATTTCCAATAAATATGGAAGCCCTCGAAAAAGCGTTGGAGATTTCATTGTTATCAAAGTTAAATGTTGTTGGCGAGGTGCATATAACACGTAAGCAATATCTCGACGGAAGTATACCAACTGGGTTTCAGCGTACTGCCATACTTGGTGTGGAAGGCGAGCTCGAATTGCCAAATAAAAAAATACGCTTAATTCAATTAAGCATTGAGGAAGATTCCTGTCGTGAGATATCTGATATTGGTCATGTACGAGTTTACAAGGCTGATAGACTTGGAATGCCACTCATCGAAACTGTAACCTATCCTGATTTTGTTAATCCTGACGAAGTAAAAGAAGGCTGTGATTATATCCGTTTTTTAAACAGAAGTACCGACAAAGTCAGAACAGGAATGGGAGCCGGAAGACAAGATGTTAACGTAAGCTGCCGGGGCGGAAGCCGTGTTGAAATAAAAGGCGTTGCTCACACAAAGTGGATTCCCGAACTCACTCATATTGAAGTTTTCAGGCAATGGGCTCTTCTACAAATAAAAGATCTGATAATAAGCAAAATAGATGCTCCCGAAAACTGGAAGGTAAACCATTGCGATGTTAAAAAGTTATTTGGTGAGTTATCAGAATTTGAGAATGTAATTGCCATAAACCTTCCTAAGTTTGAAGGTGCACTTTCGTATTTTACACAACCAAATCAAATGTTTGCCGATGAGTTAATTACTCGCCTTAAGGTAATTGCCTGCCTCGAAAAACCAAACATGATGCACACCGAAGAGCTTGTACCTCAACTTGACGAAACCAAGTGGACTGAGGTGAAAAAATTGCTTAAATCAAAAAGTGGCGATGCTCAGGTAATTATATGGGGAAATGAAGTGGATATGGCAACAGCCATCGAAACCGTTGAGGAAAGATGCCAGATGGCAATGGTTGGTGTGCCCGAGGAAACACGAAAATCATTTGAAGATGGATCTACTATTTTCGAACGAGTACTTCCAGGTGCCGACCGTATGTATCCTGATACAGACTCAGCACCAATACCACTTGCTGATGAGTATATCAAATCACTTAGCAAAGGACTTCCAACTGATGTAATCGATAATTACAAACAACTTAAAAAGTGGAAAGTCCCCGAAGATGTTTATACATACGTTTTTTCGAAAAACTTATTTCCGTTAATTGAAAAAATAATAGTTGACCTGGATGTTGAACCAACTTATGTGGGTACCTTTTTTGGGCATGAGCTAAAATATGCTGATGGTCAATATAAGGGTTCTCAAAAATTTAAATTCAATCGAATTTATGACCTGTTCAGTTTCCTTAAAGATAATGGGATTACATTTGAGTTGGCCGAAAAAATGCTTGAGGATATGTTTGAGCATCCGCAAATGGACTTTGAATCAATTCTTACAAGCATTAATTTTAAAAAATATTCTTTGAAGGAAATAACTTCGAAATTACCTCTGCTTTACGAAAAATTTCAAGAAAGTAAAGTAAAGGTAGAATCAGATATCAAACGGAAAAACTGGGTAATGGGAATGCTTAGAAATATTGCCTTGGGAAATGTTAATTTAACTGAACTTAGTAAAGAAATTAAAAATGGATAACGATATTTTTCAAGGATATAAAGGCCATGCTTTAGAGCTGCTCAAAAAGTATAAAGTTAGAGTTTGGGGAACCGTAATTATTGAAACCACGCGAGGTAAATTTGAAGGAACTGTACTTCCTCGTGCCGAAAACGATGATGATAAGCATATAGTTATAAAAATAATTACTGGGTATAATATTGGGATAGATACTGATACTATCCAGAAAATGACAGAAACAGGATATAAAAAGGCTAATTATAAAATCCCTGAAAAAGCATTTCCTTTTACCCCCGGATTGCCCAAAGTTAAGCTGTTTGGTACTGGAGGAACCATTGCATCAAGGCTCGATTATCGAACAGGTGCTGTTATTCCAGCATTTTCGCCAGGTGAATTATATGGTGCCGTTCCTGAATTGGCAGATATTTGTAATTTGGATACCGAAAAGGTGTTTGCTGTTTTTAGCGAAAATATGGGTCCTAAACAATATATTGCCCTTGCAAAAGCCATTGGCGAAGAAATTGAAAAAGGTGTTGATGGAATTGTAATTGGTCATGGTACTGATACATTGCATCATACAGGTGCCGCCCTTACTTTTATGTGTCAAAATTTGCCAATTCCTGTGGTGTTGGTTGGCTCGCAACGCTCATCAGATAGACCAAGTTCTGATGCTGCTCTTAATCTAATGCATGCCATGAATGCTGCCGGGAACTCTGATATTGCTGAGGTGCAAATTTGCATGTTCGGGCCAACATCGGATGAATACGGACTACTACACAAGGGAACCCGAGTACGTAAAATGCACTCATCGTATAGGTCAACATTTCGTACCATTGGCGATACACCATTGGCGCGAATAACACGTGATGAGATTTTTCCCATTAAAAAGAATTACAACAAGCGTAGAAATGATAAAAACGTAAAAATACTTCCTTATTTTAGTGATAAAGTAACAATGCTTTATTATTATCCTGGTATGTCACCAGATGTGCTTGACGCGCTTGTTGACAAGGGATACAAAGGAATTATTATTGTTGGTACCGGATTGGGTCATGTTAACAAAGAGCTTTATCCTGCTATCGAACGTGCCACTGCAAAAGGCATATTCATGTTTATGACGTTACAAACACTCTGGGGTTATACTCATATGTTTGTTTATGATACTGGTCGTGATATGATGGCCAAAGGAATAATACCTACTGGTAATATGTTGCCCGAAGTAGCATGGGTAAAATTGAGCTGGATACTTGGGCAAACTGATGACCCAAAGGAAGTTAAGCGAATGATGCTTGATCCGATAAATGATGAAATTACAAAGCGTGAACCATATAATGGATATTTGGTTTATCAGGGAGGTGTACCTGAGGTTGAGGAATTCATAAAAAATGTTCATAAATAGTATTTGTGAATATTATATTTAAAAACTGATCGTTAATAAAATGGAACATTTAGCTACAATTGGGATATTTTTTGCAGGTCTGGGAATATTTCTAGGTAGTCTAGGGTTATTTTGGTTTGTATCAGTTTACGAAAAAGTAGTTACTCCAAAGAAAGATAAATAGCTGATAGTTTTGGTAAGAGCTAAAGGCTTTTAATTTATTCTGGAATATTATTTTATAAATATTTGACATATTTCAATAATGGTGTCAAATAATTTTCACATAAAGTATAGATGTACGCAAAGGATTATTCTTCTCGAAAAAATATTATAATTGGGATATTTATCCTTGTTGCATTATTATTTATTATTCGTCTTTTTTATCTTCAAGTAATTGATAACAGGTATAAGCTTAGTGCCGAAAATATTGTATTAAGAAAGGTACGTGAATACCCTCCGCGAGGTCTTGTTTTTGATCGAAATGGCAAGCTCCTTGTATTTAATGAAGCGGCCTACGATTTGATGGTGATTCCACGTCAAATTAAAAATTTTGATACCATTTTGTTTTGCGAATTAATCGATATCGATAAAAGTACTTTTATTAAAAAAATAAAAAGAGCAAAAAAATATTCATTTTACAAACCATCATCTTTTATAAAGCAGATATCAAAAAAAGATATTGGGAAAATTCAGGAAAAACTTTATCAGTTTCCTGGTTTTTATATTCAAACACGTACACTACGGCAGTATCCGCTACCAATAGCTGGTCATATGCTTGGAAGTATAAGCGAGGTAAATAAAAAGGAACTCAAAAGAGACAAATTTTATCGGGCAGGTGATTATATCGGCAAATCTGGTATCGAAAGGTATTACGAAAAGCAGTTACGTGGTAAAAGCGGGTTGAGTATTGTTGAGGTTGATAATCACAACAGAGTTAAAGGTAAATATAAAAATGGGGATTTCGATACTCTTGCCATACCAGGTAAAGATATTTATTTGAGTATTGATGCTCAACTTCAGTACTATGGTGAACTACTCATGCAAAACAAAAGAGGTAGTATTGTTGCCATAGAACCTGGTACAGGTCAAATTTTAGCATTAATAAGCAGTCCTGGTTATAATCCAAATTTGCTTGTGGGTAGAGAGCGTTCAGAAAATTATTCCAGACTACTTCACGATTCATTAGTGCCACTTATGAATAGGGCAACTATGGGTACCTATCCTCCTGGTTCAACTTTTAAAATGGTTAATGCCCTTGTGGGATTACAAGAAAATACAGCCAGTAAGAAAACAGAATATAGTTGTAAGGGTAAGTTATCATATCCAATTAAATGCACCCACGACCATAAAACGCCGTTAAATTTATCAGAGGCCATTGAGCAATCGTGTAATCCATATTTCTGGAATACATTTAAAAATATTTTACAAAACCCCCGATATAGCAATTCACAAGAAGGCTATAAACAATGGTATAATCATGTTGTTAGTTTTGGTTTTGGCAGCAAATTTGGCACCGATATTCCTTTTGAAGTTAGTGGTAATATTCCCAATAATGAGTATTTCGATAAATTATACAGAGGAAGTTGGAATGCGCTAACTGTTCGCTCACTTAGCATTGGACAAGGCGAGATACTTGTTACACCTATTCAGTTGGCTAATATGATGGCAATTATTGCTAATAAAGGCTTTTATTATCCACCACATTTAATAGTTAGTATGGAGGGCGATAGTAGCATTCAGAATGAGTTTAAAGAAAAAAAGTTAACATCTATCGATGCTTATAAATTTGATGTTGTGCAAAATGCCATGCTTGACGTTTTTGAAGGTGAACATGGTACTGCAAGGTGGTATGCATTGGATAGTATTAGGCAATGTGGTAAAACAGGCACAGTTCAAAATCCGCATGGTGACGATCATTCAATTTTTATAGCCTTTGCCCCAATTGCAAATCCCCAAATTGCTATTTCTGTCATTGTCGAAAATTCAGGATTTGGTTCCACTTGGGCTGCACCCATAGCCAGCTTAATGATCGAAAAATACTTAACAGATAGTATTAGTCGTCCGAGAATCGAAAAGAAGATGATGGAAGGTGATTTAGTACATTCTATAAATAAGAATAAACATTAGCATATTAAAACAACAATTAAGACATTAGTAGTAATCCTGTTTTTGCAGTTAATTATTTTTACAACCTGTGCCCAGGAAGTAATAATATTAGCAAATAATTTGCCGTTAAACGAAGTGCTAATTCGTATAATTGAAACTAATAATGTTAGCATTTCATTTGATGATGATGACTTGTCAAAATATATAATTACTAACAATAAC
>JASFZK010000214.1:0-6897 GCA_045267845.1 Bacteroidota bacterium
GAAAGACACAGCAAAAGGTAGCTCAAGCGTAAAAATCGATGGTAACCCCATCATGTTAAAAGATTCAACATTTTCCATGAGCACAGGTGATGAAGCGGGTTCAATTGGTGGTGTAGTGTCGGGTTGCACAAAAGGCGAGGCAAAATACATAGCTTATTCATTTGATGTGAAAGTTGATGGAAAGAATGTTGCCAGGCTTGGTGATCCGATGATTGATAACAAGCAAAATACACCTCCTATGCCTGAGGTTCAGGCTCCGTTGATTGTTATTGCTAGTGTTGATGATGACGAAGAAGAAGATGATAATGATCTGATATCTGTAGAATTTATTGAAAAATAGAGAAGAATACAACTATGGAAACTATAAAACATTGGGTTAATTTAAAACGTAATAACAAGGATTATATTGGCACTGATGATATTGACTCTGAAGAAGATCTCGAATTTAGACTTATTGAATGTGAGTTTAAGAAAGCAAAAGCATCTAAGCTAAAAGTTAAAATTATTCCGGTTAATGGTAAATGTGTAAGCTATGAAAACGATGAGAAAAATCGTAATAAAGCCTTTCGTTTAAGAAAACTTGGAGTAACTGTAACACCAGGTGAAAATAAGAAAATCAAATTATCAAGACAAGTTTATTTTCCAGCTGCTGGTAGCAGTCAATATAAAGTAAGCGCTCATTATAAGAAAAAAACAGTTGAATCTAAAAAAACTTTAGAAATATGGCGTCGTGTTTATTATCAAATATTTTCCATGAAAGATGCGGCAATCGCCCCACTAGATAGATTCAAAGATGCATTTGAAAAATATCATATTGAAATGATCGAAATGGAACCTGCTGCGGGAAAAAATAAAATAAAATCGCGTAATACGATCTTTGATCCTTCTAGTGGTATAGCAGGTTTAGAAAATGAGAGCATTGTATTACGTGATGCTAGGCGAAAGTATAAAATACAAAAATATGAACCTAGTGCTGCTGCCGCAATATTTGTGCACTCAATTGCAACATACAATGAACATGAGCCTGTGATTCCGGCATCTGAAGTGCCATCTAGAATCAGAAATATTTTTGGTACTGATAAACAAATTTATGAAATCGCTTTAACAGGGCAATTTAATGAAGACCTGTATTTATGGAAAGACTTAGAGGAAAAAGAAGATAAAACTAATAAATGGTTAATGTCTGTAACACTTGTAGATGAAGAAGGTAAGGAGTACTCCCTAAAAAAATCATCAATTGAGATAGATGAAACTAGTTGTATTACTTCACATGGGGGTAAAAAATATGGATTTAATAAACTCAAAGTCGAAGTTGACCCAAAAGATGTTGGGGCTTGGTTTAGATCAAAAAATATATTTATACAATTAAAAGTTAAAGTAGTTGATGGATTTAGCGGTGGGTACAGTCTAGGTGACAAAAATGCTGTTTTTGTTGCATCTAAAGCATGGTGGAGCCCTAATAATTCAACTTCAGATGAATTATTGTATATATTAAATCATGAAATTGGCCATATGATCGGCATGGTTTCAGCTGGAGATTCAGTCTCAGCAGGATTATTACCTGATGGCAGCAGAGCGTTTGCGTGGATAGACAATAAGTCACCTAACGCGCCTCCTAATATATATGGTCAGTATTACGAAGGCAATTTAGCCAATAATCAAGGGCATCAAGGTCCACACTGTGAAAAGGGAGCTACTTATAATGCAGCTGATAACACCTGGTCAGGAACACCTGAATGCGTAATGTTTGGTGCCACAGGAATGACTGATACAACATCAGGTATATATAAGGAATCACCAGCTACATTTTGCGATGATTGCGGCAAAATTGTATTAAAACTAAACCTGGATGGAAGCTTAATTGACGCATTTAATACAAGATTCTAATTTGACAATATTTTTCCAAACAAAAAAAATACTACTACTAAGTATAGTTTTAATTCTAATTTGCTCATGTGAGCCAATTGGTTCTGAAAAGAATACAACTGCAGGTAACAAAAACAATATAATGAAAAAATTAAATTACAAAATTCCTGAGAGTTGTGATTTTCATGAAATAAAACATGCCTTTTCATCAAACGCATGCTCTCCAAAAATTCTAAAGCCAGAGTTTGAAGGTATTATTATTAATGCACCAAAAAAAATGGAACTAACAAATGACATGGAAGCTTTTATTGCCTGTAGTTTTTCTTTTTCAAACAAAACTGATTTAGGTATTTTTAATAAAGTTAAAAATGAAATTTTATTTACAATTGTAGATACAGAAAGTCATGTCCCAAAATCAGGGAAGGCACCTGGTACTCAAAACCCAGTTCCTTTAAAGCCATCAAGAAATGCACCTAAATCTCCCGCAAAAAATAATGGCGATGATATACCTTTGCAATACCTTAGAGGTTATGTGAATATAGATATATTTAATACAATCAATACTCCTAAAAAAGTCGGAAAATATGTTATGTATGCGACAATTTCTACATATAAATCTAATGTCTTAGAATTTGAAATAATAGAGCAAGAAAAATAAACTAATATGCCAATGGAAAATTGTGGAATCAAGTATCAAATAATAAATAATCCTGATGGCAGTGTTGTTGTGTCAGGTAATTTCAAAATAAAAGAAAAAGAAATTTACAACATACACAGCAAACGTCAATCTGCAATTGTTATGGTAATTACCACACCTACTTCATTTTACTCATTTAATCCTTTTAAAGAAACTATAATATTTAGTGATGATGTGCAAAAAGATGACGGATATATTACTGGTAATTTTAATATAAATTTATCAGAAATAATACTTGATATGAAAGATATTCGTTATAATATTTTATTAACAATCGGACAATACATGTCAAATATTGAAAAGATTATTAAAAATAAATAATCACTTGCTTTTCAAGAAGTGAGTAAGGTAATAGTTAGCGGTTATAGAGATTGTTGTAGTAGGGGCGGGATGACCTACGTAAGTAATTGTGAATACGTATAAAACTGTTAAAAAATAGAATTATATTCAGCTTAGAAATTCAGGAATTCAGGGTCAAGAATTCAGGGTCAAACAAGAATTCAGAAGAATTCAGGGTCAAAGCTTACATTTCACATACTCATAGTTTATTGACAATATAATGAAATTTGTTTAGATTAATTAAAATTTTGTAGGGACACAAGATGGCTAGACAGCTACGTATCGAATTTATGGGAGCCTTGTATCATGTTACGTCACGAGGTAATGCACAAGGTGATATATTTCTGAGTAATAATGAGCGCTCTAAATTTATGTCATTATTGAATAAGTGTTGTAATCGGTATCATTGGGTTTGTCATGCATATTGCCTTATGTCTAACCATTATCATTTATTGTTAGAGACACCGGATGGTAATTTATCAAAGGGCATGAAGTATTTAAATGGGGTTTACTCGCAATATTTTAACCGCCAGCACACAAGAGTAGGCCATGTATTTCAAGGTCGCTATAAATCTATTGTTGTAGAGAAAGATAATTACTTGCTCGAGCTGACTCGTTACATCGTTCTTAACCCAGTTAGAGCAAAAATGGTGATAAGTGCTATAGATTGGCCATGGAGTAGCTTTCGGTCAACAGCTGGCTATACATTGCCTGAGCTTTGTTTGTCGACAGACTGAATTTTATCTTCTTTTGGGCCGACTAAAAAAATAGCTCAACGAGCTTATCGTGAGTTTGTTTCAAAAGGAAATAATCAGCCCTGTCCATGGGAGCTGCTCAAAAATCAGATATATCTCGGAAGTGACTCATTCATTAGAGATATGCAATGTAAGCTTGATCCAGAACAATCATTAAATGGTATACCCAAAAAGCAAATTCAATCACCTAGGCAAACTGTAGATTATTTTTTTGAATGCTACAGTTGCAAAGATGAAGCTATGTACCATGCCTATATGAGTGGGCATTACACACTGTCTGAAGTTGGAGAAGGTATTGGTGTTAGTTATGCTACAGTGAGCAGGGCAATAAAACGCTATGAAGCAAAGCGTGAAATGTAAGATGTGACCCTTGATAGTGTGACCCTTGATAGTGATTGCTACAGGTAGTTTGTGGAAAGATGAAAGTTTGGATTTAGGGAAGGACTGTATTATAGAGGCTCATATACAATTTTATGAAGACGAGCCGTCAAGACCTATCAGCAATACTTTTATCTATGCAACAGGTAAAAGAGACATATGCATTAGGTTTGATTTGCTTGATCAGGATGTATATGAAACATCATTTGGTGAAGAGCCCACAAGAGCTAGAGTAACGCTTAAGCTTCGCCTGTTAAAAGGCTCAATGAATGGTTTATCATGGTTTAATGCGATTTGGTTGGCCCATAACAGCATGCATAAAACTAGGCCATATACTGATAAAGGAAAACAAAATACTGCAATACATGAAATAGGCCATTTTGTAGATATGGTTGATCCTGTTCAGACAACTTGGTATAAAGAGCATGGTCATCAAGGCGGACACTGTTCAACAGGTTTGTCTGTTACAGATAAAGAACTAGATTCATATTCGGGATTAGGTGGTACTTGTGTAATGTTTGGTGAAGGAAAAAGTAGAGCAACAACGTTGATTAAGTTTTGTGAAACTTGTGATCCATTTATAAGAAAATCGGAAGTAAGAATAAAAAGCAACATTCCAAGTGATTGGTAATTAAGTTGCTAAAGTTTTTATTGCTAACTTTATCAATTTTAATTGCTAACACGATTAGTGCAGATAATATTAGTTACAGTCGTATGCTGAAAACACAATTAGAGATATCAAACAAAAAAATGAAGACTATACCCAAAGAATTCGAATCCATATTATTAGGAGAATTGTCTGAAAGTGATTGTTCACCTAAAATTGATAGCTGGGGATTTAGAGGCATAAAACTTAATGCTCCAAAAAAAGTAATTGTAAATAGTGAATTCATACTGCCTCTCTGTGGTAGTACTCAGTTTTCAGAAAAATTCATCAATGAATTTAAACGAATTGATGACGAGATTGTAATAGTAGTAGTCAATACATTAACAAATCAATCTTATTCAGGAAACCTATCTGAACCTAGTTATGAATCAGAGGAAAATATAAAATCAATTGGCACTGATGAAGAATTAGAATTAAATACTGTAAATGGTTGGTTTAATATTGATGTGTATGACTACGTTAGGTCGTTAACACAATTAGAAGGCACATATTTGATATATGCCTTAATTGGGGATCTTAAATCTAATGTAGTCAGTGTTGAAATTGAAATTTCAGAAGGCGCTGTACCTGGACCTAGAGAACCGAGACCCAATTAATATAAATATAAAGTAAAGATA
Source organism: Bacteroidota bacterium (assembly GCA_045267845.1). Lineage (GTDB taxonomy): Bacteria > Bacteroidota > Bacteroidia > Bacteroidales > F082. The sequence goes on from JASFZK010000214.1 coordinate 5,320, forward strand.
TGAAAGAAACACTAACATTTAATAAAAATTCAGAATTATTTTCAGATAACCCTGATGTGTCTTTTGTTAATATAGCAATAAAATACACCAAAACTACTGCTGAAGAGACGATTTGGTTGCATGGCGCTTTTAAGATACATAATGATCATTCAAATAATATTAAAAGCTTACATAAAGCATTAATCATCACATGGATTTCAGGCGAAGTAAATGTAACTAAAAATTTACTTGAAAACTCAGTAGTATTTAGTGACGAAGAAACAATTCAAAATGACTATCGCATTGGATATTTTAATTATGATTTATCTGATTGGCTCGCATCAGAACAATTAAACAATGGCTATATCACAGTATCATTGTATGAGTTTATTTCTAATACTCGGTTTTTGTAACTACCATATTTATCGCTAATAATTTATTTAAATAACTCATCATAATTAGGAGTGTGGTAAATAATTAAAAACAACGGAGTGGAAAAAAATTCATTTTGGTATACGGATAAATACGGAGGGCAGGGCCCGCATTGTAGCTTCAATGCAAAACTTATTGACGACGACTCTGATGAAGATGATCAAACCACAAGTAAGAAAATTTATACACATGACAGCGGTGCTTTATGTACTATGTTTTTCAGAGATGATGATACTGTAGATTCAAAAGGTAAATTTTGCGAGCATAGTGAGCCAAGGCTTGTTCGTACGAATCTATCTAAAGGTAAAATGAATAGAAATGGCTGGGGTTGGTATTGATTTAATGTCAGATATAACACCACAATTGAATCATTATTTTTCAGGCCTTTTTTCATATGAAGATAGAGAAGGGTTCCCTAGTATTGAATCAACCTTTGAAGGCATTAAAATAAGCATTGATGGTTTGAAATTGGAAGGTAATGAGCTAGCGTTTAATTTATTAGTAACATATTGCTTTAATAGGTCTTATATTAATAATTTTAAGAAGATTGACTGGGGGCTTGTTTTGACAATTGATGATATTGTATCGACTGAAGGCCTATCCTTTACTTTACGTGACACAAGCAAAAGGTATAAATATTCAAGCAATATCAACTACAATAATAATAATTCTAATGAATTTAGTGATGATGAGTTTATAGAAGGATATATTGAAGTACCAGTAGTAATATTACCAATTTTCGAATCTAAATTTTCAGATATTTATCTATCAGTAATATTGCATCGTGCGATCTCTAATAGGGTTAAAATAAATGTTTCTGATGATATAACTACGATACTTGAGTTTACGTAAAGAGTTAAGGGGGAATTGAAAATGAATTTTAAATCAATGGTAGTATTTGTGAGCTTAAAAGTATTGGCATCTCTCTTTATTTTGATAATCAAACAAGAATTGTAAAAAATTCGGCAATATGTGATTGCTCTGTGTTGCTGCCATTTGGAGTCAAAAAAACAAGTTATTTATAAAGTTTATTTATAGTAATAATAAATGAAAATACTCAAAAGTCATATACGCCATTGTTAAAATTTATACTGATACAGGCTTGATTACAAGTTAATGAAGTTAAATAATGATGAGTCGCTATTATTTTCGACTTTTTATTTCAAT
>JASFZK010000215.1:0-11609 GCA_045267845.1 Bacteroidota bacterium
CAAACGGCAACCATTGATAGAAAAACCGCCTCGTTTAAAGTAACTTACGATGGTAATCCAAAATTTGAAAAAATTGAGGGCACGGAGATTGCCAATGCTGTAAATACTGATAAAACAGTACTACTCATAAAAAATAAATATTACGGAATTGAAGAAGCTGTTTGGTTTATGTCTGACAAAGCAACTGGTCCGTGGGAGGTTTGTGTTGTCCGCCCTGATGAAGTAGATGAGATTCCTCCTGAATCCGAAGTATATAATGTTAAGTATGCTTATATTTATGAGTCAACTCCCGAAGTAGTTTATGTGGGATATTTACCCGGCTATACTTCCTCATATATTTATGGTGGAACGGTTGTTTACGGAACAGGATATTATTACCGCCCGTGGTACGGACATTATTACTACCCACGCCCTGTAACCTGGGGATATGGAGTGCATTATAACCCATATTCTGGCTGGGGATTTTCAGTTGGTATTAGCTTTGGCTGGATTGGATGGGGTTTTCATCCTTACAGAAGAGGTATGTGGGGAGCTGCTGGATATCGTGGAGGATACCGTCATGGTTATCGTAGGGGCTATCATCATGGATATAATAGAGGATATAGTCAGGGAGCAAGAGCAGGTTATGCTGCAGGGTCACGAAATTCTAACCGTAATGTTTATAATAACAGGTCGAACGGAGTTAAACAGACTGGTAATGTTAGAAATACTCAAGGCAAGAATAATATGAATAACAAAGCCCGTCCGAGCACTAAACCCAATAATATGTATAGTGGTAAAAATGGGAATGTATACCAACGCGACAAAAGCGGGAATTATCAAAATAAATCTAATAAACAAAAGCCTGCAAATACACAGCAAAGGCAGCCAAATACCCAACAATCTAAAGGAACAGCACAACAACGGCAAAGCTCTTCCGGAATGTCGAACCAGCAGCGACAAAGTATGAACAGGACACACCAAAACCGAAGCACTGGATCACAAAATTACAATCGCTCCCGTTCTTCAGGATATGGTGGAGGAAGCAGAGGAGGCGGCGGACGTAGGAGGTAGTTTATCTTTTGTTTTTGTATATTATTATAATGTCAAGTAATATCCTAAGAACTGTATTTTAATTAGAAAATATAATAGTAGGTATACTTCAATATTCCCATATCTTCTCTATAAAGTACAAGTTGTTAGTATCAGATTAAAAAGTTATCAGTCTAAAAAAATACTTAATTTAAAATATTCATTTTGTGCAAATCTTTATTTCTTTGAGAGCAAGAGCAATTATTTTGTACTTTTGCACATCCAAAGCCATGCATTAACTTAACAAACAATAAATAAAATTATGTTTAAAAAAAATTCATTTATTAAAATACTGTTGGTAACGTTTATATCCGCAGGTATTATGATGCTATCGTCATGTTATCCTGATGACAACCTAAGTGTGAGTCAAACTGACATTGTAATAGTAGGCTATTATGATTCAGTCGATTTTACCAAATTAAAAACCTATTACATGAATGACACTGTTCACGTAATACGCGAAGACACATCAGACCATTCACTTGTTGATTACAATAATGATATTATTACTGCAATAGCTGCTAACATGGCAACTTTTGGATATACAAGAGTTTTTGATACTTTAACAGGTATACCTGATGTTCAAATTGCATCAACTGCAGTTACAATAAAAAATGTGAGTGTTTATTACCCATACTACCCTTATTGGGGTGGAGGATGGGGTTGGGGATGGAAATCTTCACCTCGTGGATCTGATTATTACTATCCTGGTTATCCTGGATACTACCCTCCAGGTTATGGTTGGGGATATCCTTACTATACAAGTTATACAACTGGCACACTTGTGATTGAGATGGCTAACCCACTTGATTATAGAGTAGTTAGCAATGATACAGTAACTCCCATATACTGGAATGCTGGTATTAATGGTGTACTTAGTGGATCAGATAAAAACAGAATTATAGAACTCATAAATAAATCTTTTGAGCTTTCACCTCAAATAAAGGCCAATTAATAAACTCTAAATATAAAAAAGATGAAAAAAAGTAAAATATTATTAATAGGCATTTTCATGATGCTATTTGGAGTTACTTCCTTTGGACAAGGCGGTGGAGTATGGAACTTTGACTGGAGCATGGGTTTTCCCATGGGCGACATGAAGGATTTCACAGAACAACCTAGTTTCCGTGGATTCCAAATTGAAGGTCGTAGTTTTGTTACCGCCAATATTGCGGTTGGTGGTATGGGTTCATGGAATGTTTTTTATGAAAATTTTGGTTGGACAACCCAATATACTGATGACAACAAAACTATTTATGGTTATAAAAGAAGATATCTAAACGTAATGCCTCTTATGGTAACTGGTCATTATTACTTTGGACAAAATGGCATACAACCATATATCGGAGCAGGCTTAGGTACCTACTACATCGAATCACGCGATTTTATGGGTATCTATTATGTACAAGGTAAAGATTGGCATTTTGGTATAGCTCCCGAAATTGGTATATTAATGCCAGTAGGAATGGGAAATACTGGTATAAATATCAATTTCAAATATAATATGGCTGCCAAAACTAAAGAGCAACAATCATACACCTGGCTTGGTGTAAATGTTGGACTGTCTTATATATTTTAAGAATTAGTTTCTACAACAAATTAAACCGAGCAAATTACAAATGTAGTTTGCTCGGTTTTTTTTTTATATTTACACTTTAAATGATAATATGTTAGATATGAATAGAACAATAATACTAATCACAATCTTGGTTTTTGGATTTAGCTTTTCCTCACTTAGTCAGAACACCAAGCAGAAAAAAAATCAATCTGAAAAAGATACAATATCTATGGTTGAAATGCCTGAGAGGAGAAACGTTCTAAAATGGAATCTTACTCCGATGATATGGAGTTATCAAAATATTAATATTTCATATGAACGTGTTACTTCAAGTCATGGGTCATTCTCTGTTAATGCTGGGTATTTTGTTCTTCCTATGTTGGGAGGAAGTATAGCTGACAGCTTTGATATTCAGAAAAACTCGAATAATTGGGGGTTTAGCGTATCAGGAGATAAGAGATATTATTTTAAAAAACGAAATACAGGGCTTGCGCCAGATGGATTATATTGGGGTATATTCGGCTCAGTTCATTATTATGAGTTTGAAAGTAGTTTTAAGGTAGTTAACAGCACAGTAGCTTCGGGTGATTTAATATTAAATGGGAACCTTGGTATTATAAGTGCTGGTATTGAGCTTGGATATCAATTTGTATTAAAGAATAATTTAACTATCGATTTAATTTTTATTGGCCCTGCATTATCAACCTATTCAGGTAAACTCGGTATAAGTGGTAACTTAGATGTTGATGAAAATAGTGAGTATATTAAAGGTATTTATGATGTTTTAGTTGCAAGGTTTCCTGGTGTTGATAAACTTCTTGACGAAAAATCAATTAAAGATAATGGCACAATGTTTAGTTTAGGGCCAGGATTAAGGTACATGATTCAAATTGGTTATCGATTTTAACAAAAAATATTAATTTAGAATATGAAGACAATCACTATACTATTTTTAGCATTAATTTCGGCAAGCTCTATTATTGCTCAGCAACAAATGCTTAATGCTGGGTTTGAAGAATGGGAAAATGTTTGGGTTGGTACCGATGAACCAGTTAATTGGAGTTCCATTAAAACATCTGATAATGCAGACCTTAATATGCTAGCACCTGTTGTTTGGGGACCTAGTTCAGATGCTCATACAGGTAATTTTTCGTTGAGCTTAACCAATGTTGGAAGTATTATTGTTGCCACGGGTATGATTACGAATGGTAGAGTACATTCTGAAATTCCTGCTACTTTAAGTTATGTATATACAAATCGTGATGAAGATGCATGGCATGGAGTTTTAACAGACAGACCTGATAGTGTTGTTGGTTGGTTTAAATGCAACCCTGAAGTTGGTGACTTTGGTACTGTTAAATTTTTACTACATACTGGAGACGCACAGTTACCTGGCGATGAGCTTAATGGCATTGCTCAGGCATATTACGAACTTCCTTCAGCAGATGTAACTCAGTGGACTAGATTTTCTGTTCCGTTTGTATATAGTTCTGGCAATAATCCTGAATATATTCTTGCTGTTTTAACATCAGGAAATGGTGTAGACGCAATAATTGGCAGCACAGCTCTTTTTGATGACATTGAGTTAATATATAACCCAAGTGATGTTGATCAGCTAGCTGAAAACCAATTGAAAGTTTTTATTAAAGATCAGTACCTGAATCTCAGTATAAACGATAAAAATAATCAGCAATACGATATTAAAATTATTGATATTAATGGTCATATTGTTTTAAAAACCATTGTTGATTTGAATGAGAATAATAGAATCAATATAAGTAACTTTGAACCTGGTGTGTACATAGTTACTGCCAATAATAACCAAAAGATATTAACTCAAAAGGTGATTATCAATTAATACACCTCGCCTACTCATACTAGAATTGAAAATAATTGAATTTTTAAACCCATATGAAAATAAGAACCAACGGCACAATTCCTTTGTTCAAATTTTTATTGGTTACCTTATTTGTTCTAACAATTGGTATCATCCAAGGTCAAAACAATGGTATTTTTTCGGGTAGAATAATTGATAATGAAACTTCAGAATCACTTATTGGAGCAAACATCTACCTTAAAAAAAATATGTCGGTTGGTACTGTGAGTGATTTTAACGGCTACTTCTCATTAACATTAGGTCCAGGCTCCTATGTATTTATGATTTCTTATACTGGTATGAAATCAAAATCAGTACAAATCAATATTACTTCCGATAGTACAACTTACATTAATTTTGAGATGCTACCATTTAGCGTAGATTTTGAAGAAGTTGTTGTTCGTGCAGGAAAATTTGACAAGAGTATTGAAGATCAAACAGTTTCCATAGAAATACTTAAACCTCGCCTTATCGATGCCAGAAACACCCAGTCGGTTGAAACAATACTTGATATGGTACCAGGTCTAACCATACTTGACGAAGAACCGCAAATTAGAGGTGGTAGTGGATTTACTTTTGGTGTTGGTAGTAAAGTTGCTGTTTTTGTCGACAATATTCCAATAACATCTGGTGATGCTGGTAAAACAAACTGGTCACTTATACCTGTTGAAAATATAAAACAAATCGAAGTTGTTAAAGGCGCATCTTCAGTACTTTCCGGGGCATCTGCTTTGAGTGGAGCAATTTATATTCGAACAAATTATCCGGGTATACAACCCAAAACTAAAATAAAGGTATTTGGCGGATTCTACTCCCCTCCTGAGGCTCCTGCTACAAAATGGTGGAGTGGCATAAATTATACATCAGGGGCAAGTTTTTTACACTCGCAACAAATTAATAAAGGCAAAACTGATTTAGTTATTGGAGGTATGTTTTTAGCAAATACAAGCTATTTAGGGGCTCCATTACCTGGCCCTTTAGTAATTGATACTTTGCCAATTAGCGATAGCGATATGGCAAATAGAAAAGTCCGGTTTAATTTTAATCTAAGGCATAGATCCGAGAAAATTTCTGGACTTGATTTTGGTTTAAATGGTAATGTCATGTACTCTAAATCAAGTACTGTTTTTGCCTGGTTGGATGATACTGCTAATTTCTATCGTGCTTACCCAGGAGCAGTACTCTTATCAAATAATACAACATTTTACCTTGATCCTTTTGTGAATTTCTACTCTGAAATGGGATTTAAACATGAGTTTACATCTCGAATAATGTATTCGAATAATGATGCAAACAATAATCAGTCTACTAAATCACTTTTTGTTTACAACAACTATCAGTTTAGTAAAAGCTTTAAAAATTTGGGTAACCTTGATTTCATAGTTGGTGCCACAAGCCAGTATACAAATTCATATGCACATCTTTACGAAGCATCGGGATCACCCTCAAATTATTTGTGGAACTCTTCTATATTTGTGGAAGTTGAAAAAAAATACGCTAACATACTCACTATTTCGGCTGGAGCAAGACTCGAAAATTACCAAATTAACGATACAATTAGAGATAGCAAACCCATTCTAAGGGCTGGTGCTTCATTAAAATTAGGACAGGAAACCTACCTTAGGACCTCAGTTGGACAAGGATATCGTTTCCCTACAATTACAGAACGTTACATTAAAACTACTGTGGGTAGCTTTGGTATTTTTAATAACCCTAATCTCATTCCCGAAACAAGTTGGAACTCAGAAATTGGAATAAAGCAGGGATTTAAATTCTCAAATTACTATGGTTACTTGGATGTGGCAATTTTTTATCAGGAATATAATAATACCATTGAATATTTATTTGGGTTTTGGGATTCGACCTACACATTTGCCATTGCAGGATTTAAGTTTGTAAATACTGGGAAATCAAAGGTTACGGGTATCGATATTTCTCAAACTGGCCAAATAAAAGTAAGTGATAAGTTTAATATAATTACATTGTTTGGGTATACATACATAATGCCTGTTACACTTGAGCCTAATTATGTTTTTGCGAAAGACTATAATCCAGGGGGCAGTAAAGATTTTTCATACGAATCCACTAGTGTTAATCCAAGTCGAGATATTCTAAAATATCGTTTTCTTCATACAGTAAAGCTTGATATTGAGCTAAACTATGCAAATTTTTCTGCTGGTTTTAGTCTTAAATATTATAGTAAAATGGAGAATCTTGATAAAGCAATTTTTGATTTCGAAGATGCAACCGTTGCTTCTGGAGGAACTACTCAGGCAATTTTATACAGGAAGTATTACGAAAATCATAATAACGGCAACATAATAATTGATGCCAGAATAAGCTACAAAACAGGTTTGAGGCATAAAGTCTCGGTAATTTCGACTAACCTATTAAACAGGATGTATTCGCTACGGCCACTCAAAGCAGAGCCTATGCGTAACATTGCTATTCAATATATTTTGACTCTTTAAAATGGGAGTTGCAATATAAATTAGATTGGCTGTTTGAATAATTAATTCTATCTTCGCGCCTTATATTAATTAAATCTAAATAAAAATATGCCCCATTATCAGATTCGTGGTAACGTACCAGGCAAAAGACATGTTGTTTTCAAGAAGCCAAATGGTGAATTATACTCTGAAGAATTGGTTTCAGCAGAGGGATTTTCAAATATTTATTCAATTATCTACCATCAGCATGCTCCAACGCAAGTATCAAAAATTGATGACCCAGTAGATATGGCTCCCAAGGTTATTGTTGATAAAAATTTACAAAACCGCTCTTTCAAAGGGTTTGATGTAAAACCTTTTGATGATTATATGGAGAGTAGGAAAATTATCCTCACAAATGACGATGTCAATTTAATTATTGCTGCACCTCGTAAGTCAATGACTGATTATTTCTTCAAAAACTCTGATGCGGATGAAATGATATTCATTCATAAGGGAACTGGCACATTAAAATCAGTATATGGTAACCTTGTTTACAAAAAAGGGGATCACCTTATTATCCCAAAAGGAACTACTTATCAGATTGAACTTGATGGCATTGACAATAAAATGTTTATCGTAGAATCGAAACAGCCTTTAAAATACCCCAGTAGATACACAAATAATTCTGGACAATTATTAGAGAATTCACCTTTTCACGAGCGTGATATAAGAACACCTCAAAATCTGGTAGCTATTGATGAAACTGGTGATTTTTTAATTAAGATAAAACGTAATGATATGTTATATCCCTATCATTATCAAACTCATCCATTTGATGCTGTTGGATGGGATGGAAACCTTTATCCATTTGCGTTTTCCATTTATGATTTCGAACCATTAACAGGCCGAATTCATCAACCACCCCCAGTTCATCAAACCTTTGAAACAAATGCTATGGTAACATGCGCTTTTGTTCCACGATTATATGATTATCATCCTGAGTCTATTCCTGCTCCCTATCATCATAGTAATATAGATGCTGATGAAGTTCTATACTATGTTGATGGTGATTTTATGAGCAGAAACAATATACAAAAAGGGCAAATCACTCTACATCCTATGGGTTTAACTCATGGACCACATCCTGGCGCGATCGAAAGAAGTGTTGGTAAAAAGGAAACTAAAGAATATGCGGTAATGGTTGATACCTTTAAACCACTTAAACTAACTGTAGATGCAGTGGAAATTGAAGATGCCGACTATTATAAAAGCTGGCTTTTTTAGTAATTATTAATTGAATAAGTGACTCTTAAAATAACAAAATAAATATTTCAATAAAGATGAGTAATAACACAAAAAGCTTACCAATTAATGGTACTGATTATATAGAATTCTATGTGGGAAATGCAAAACAGGCTGCGCATTTTTATCAATCGGCATTTGGTTTTCAGCCACTTGCTTACGCAGGACTGGAAACAGGATTAACAGATAGAACATCTTATGTGTTACGTCAAGATAAGATAATCTTTGTACTAACAGCTTCGTTAACACCTGATTCAGATGTTGCAATACATCACAAATTACATGGTGATGGCGTAAAAGTTATAGCTCTTAACGTAGATGATGCAAAAAAATCATTTGAAGATACTACATCAAAAGGTGCAGAAATAGAATTTGAACCTCGAGTTGAGTCAGACGATAATGGTGAAGTGGTACTATCTGCCATAAAAACATATGGTGATACAATTCATGTATTTGTGGAACGTAATAATTACAAAGGAGCATTTTTACCCGGTTTTGTTGAATGGAATCCTGAATACAAACCTGAAGATACAGGCCTCCTTTATGTGGATCATATTGTTGGAAACGTTGGATGGAATGAAATGGATAAAGTTGCCGGGTTTTATAGTGAAGTGATGGGTTTTAACCAATTAATTTCATTTGATGACAAAGATATTTCGACAGAATATACGGCATTAAAAAGTAAAGTAATGGCCAGTGATAATATGCGTATTAAATTCCCCATAAACGAACCAGCGGTAGGAGTAAAAAAATCGCAAGTTGAAGAATACCTGGATTTCTACATAGGTCCTGGCCCACAACATATTGCATTGGCTACTGATGATATTGTAGCTACAATTTCTGCGCTAAGGTCGCGAGGGGTAGATTTTTTACACGTACCAGATACATATTATGATACCATAATGGATAGGGTTGGAACAATTGATGAGGATATTACCGTAATGAAAAAACATCACATATTGATTGATCGTGATGACAAAGGCTATTTACTGCAACTATTTACAAAACCTGTTGAGGATCGTCCAACATTCTTTTTTGAAATAATTCAACGTAAAAATGCCATTTCATTTGGTAAAGGTAATTTCCAGGCATTGTTTGAGGCCATTGAACTTGAGCAGGAAAGCAGAGGAACTCTTTAAATTATTATTCTATTTTAAATACAAAACAAATGATAACTGCAAATAATCCAAACTTAAAATCATGGATTGATGTTCCTACTGATAGTGATTTTCCAATTCAAAACATTCCTTTTGGGATAGTTAAACCTGTTAATAAACAACCTCGTCCTGCAACCATTATTGGTGAAACTGTAGTTGACCTTTCGGTATTAACCGATTTTGGTTTTTTTGATAATCTTAATATTGAAAACTATGGTGTTTTTTACGCTCCAGTACTAAATGATTTTATGGAGCTTGGAAAACCTATTTGGTCGGCTGTAAGAAATAGGCTTTCGAACTTATTTGATATCAATAATGATGAACTCAAAGGAAATAATGATGCAAAAAAAGCATGTTTATATTCCATTAATGATGTTGAAATGATGATGCCCGTTGAGGTTGGTGATTATACTGATTTTTATTCAAGTATAGAGCATGCAACAAATGTTGGCACAATGTTTCGCGATCCGAATAATGCATTACTACCAAACTGGAAACACATTCCTGTTGGGTATCACGGCAGGAGTTCTTCAATTGTTGTTTCTGGTACTGATATTCATCGTCCCATGGGGCAAACCAAGGCAAATGATGCTGATACTCCTTCATTTGGAGCCGCCAGACTAGTTGATTTTGAATTGGAAACAGCATTTATAACTGGTAAAAGTTCAACACTAGGAGAACATATCACGGTGGAACAAACCAATGATTATATTTTTGGGATGGTATTATTCAACGACCTGTCAGCACGTGATATCCAAAAATGGGAGTACGTACCTTTGGGACCATTTCTAAGTAAAAGCTTTGGATCTGTAATATCACCTTGGATTGTTACAATGGAAGCTTTACAACCATTTGTTACCAAAGGACCGGAGCAGAATCCACCAGTCCTCCCCTATTTAAAATTTAGAGGCGAAAAAAATATTGATATTAAGTTAGAAGTTTCATTGCAACCTGAAAATAGTAGTGAAACAATCATCAGTAAATCCAATTTTAAATACATGTATTGGAATGTTAATCAGCAACTTGCACATCAAACCGTAAATGGTTGTAATATTAATGTTGGCGATATGTATGGTTCGGGTACTATTTCTGGGCCTACTCCTGATTCGTATGGATCAATGCTTGAACTTAGCTGGCAAGGCACTAAACCTGTAAAGCTAGTTGATGGTACGGAGCGTAAGTTTATACAAGATAATGATACAATTATTATGCGTGGATTTGCTAATAATGCAGATTATCGTATTGGATTTGGTGAATGTATTACAAAAATATTACCCATAAAATAATTACAATGTTGAAAATTGACCCTGCTGAATATGGTAACCAGAAACTGTTTAAGCTATTGCTTGGTGGTGTTGCTCCACGTCCAATCGCTTTTGCATCTACTATTGATAAAGAAGGCAACCATAATCTATCGCCGTTTAGCTTCTACAATGCTTTTGGAGTTAACCCAACAACATTAATTTTTTCACCAAACAGGCGTGGTCGCGATAATTCAACAAAACATACTCTTGATAATTTAAAAGAAGTACCTGAAGTCGTATTAAATGCGGTTACATATGATATGGTTCATCAAATGAGCCTTTCGAGTACTGAGTACGACAAAGGAGTAAATGAATTTATTAAATCGGGGCTAACTCCCCTTGAATCAACTGTTGTTAAACCTCTCAGAGTTGCCGAATCACCTATACAATTTGAATGTAAAGTACGTGAGATAATTGAAACAAGTGGAAAAGCAGGCTCAGGCAACCTAGTAATTTGTGAGATTATTTACATACATATCGATGAAAAAATACTTGATGACAATGGTGAAATAGATACTGACAAACTTGACCTTGTTGGTCGCTTAGGTGGTGATTATTACGTAAGAACCTCAGGAAATGCAAAATTTACCATTCCAAAACCTCTTACCACAATTGGAATTGGAGTAGACTCTTTGCCCGAAAGCATAAGATTAAGCAATTATCTTACAGGCAACGAGCTTGGTCAACTGGGCAACCTAGAAAAGCTACCATCTGAAAAAGAAATTGCTACCCTTCGAGAGGATAGCAAGATCAAAAATCTTAAGCGTGATACCAAAGCTCTTCATGAATATGCCAGTAGTTTAATATTAGCAGGAAAAGTTGATAAAGCCTTGGTAACTTTATTAATTTAGCCTCAGTCTAAAGTGCTTTTGGATGAAAAGAGTATTATTGTTTACTCTCTTCAACCTT
>JASFZK010000216.1:0-7989 GCA_045267845.1 Bacteroidota bacterium
TCAAATTCTAAAAAACTACGACCTATACCCCACCCTTGTTCGAATTCCCAAACTGTGGAAACCAAACTTTGCTCATTTTCCTTGGAATATGAACCAATAGAGCTTATGTAAGTGTCTTTCCCAGTTTCTTCGTCGGGCTGCATAGTTTGAGACGAATCTAAAGGCAGATCAACAATATAAGTGATAATTATTGTTGGATGTAAACTATCTTGTGGATGATCAGATGAAGCAAATGTGAGACTCCGATACAATGAATCTTCACTGAATAATTTAATCATAAAGCCATCACTGGTTTTTGGGTGACGAATCATATCGGCAATAATTGGCGTAATATCAACATTCAAAAAATCTGAAGTATCATTATCAGGAGCCGGGATAAATATTGCATTAGTATTTGTTGTTGGTGGTTGATTAACCCAGTTAACTAAATGCTCATCCCATGGTTGTGTTATTCGAAAAATCATTCCTGAATTTTCACCACCAAGTGTAGAGTGCCCAATATGACCAGTTGTAGGATTATGATAAAGATTCAATCTGGCATCAATAACTACCATATTTTCTCTTAAACCTGAGAAATCAAAACCTATCAAACTTCTACCCATTCCATATTCACCATAATAGGTCCAAACTGCGGCAACTAATCCCTCAGAGTCACCATTGGAGAAATTATTAACAATATTTATGTATGCATCTTTAATATAACCTGTTCCTAACTCAATACTTAGCGTATCCTGAGCATTGCTGTTTACAATAAAAAGAGACGAAAATACAATGAATAAGACTCGGAGATTTCTTTTCATGATTTCTAGTTATTTGGGTTGTGCTACAAATGTAAGCATTTTTTACAAAAACAAGAAACTGTTTATTACTAATAATAGAATATTACTGAATCAAAGTAACTAGCTTTTTTGTGAGATTTACACGTGAATAGTTTGTATAGACTTCGCTTTCCAGGCTTAACTTTGGTGATTCAGTCCATCTATTATAAAGCTCAATAATATAATTGCTTATTTCTTGCACATCTGAATAATTAAACATCTTTCCAGCTTCACACTCATTAATTATAACAGCGGCATCACCATCAACAGGACCAACTCCAACTATTGGCTTACGAGCAGCAAGGTATTCAAACAACTTACCAGTTAATATTCCTTCATTTTGAGGCTCATAAGGTATGGCTAAAAATAGAGCATTTGCATTCTTTAGGTGTGATATTGAAGCTTTATGAGCAACATGTCCTTCAAAACTACATATTTGCTTTAAAATAGATTTATTAATAATATCCTGATATTTACTTGTGACCCTTCCAACAAACTGAATCTTAATTTTTGATTCGCCAAATTTATTTACCACCGAAATAAGTGCTTTAAGGAAACCATCAATATTGTAATTATCGGCTAAAGTTCCGGTATATGTTATGGTAAATCTATCATTAATATTATAATTATTTGATTTGAAGTCATCCGAATCATACCCATTGGAAATAACACTTATTTTATCTTTTTGAGAAGGTGTAATTTTAGATGCAAACAGTGACTTTATGCTTTGACTTACTACAATAACTTTATCTGCATTATTTAGTACATCAAATTCCTTTTTCAGATCAAGTTTTTTTGCAATTGGACTATGATACATTCTATTATAATAATAAATGTCAGTCCAGGGATCACGTAAGTCAGCAATCCAATTTATACTTTTATCACGCTTTAGCTTTAAGCCAATTAGCTGAGTGGAATGTGGAGGGCTACTTGTAATAACAGTTTCTATATCAAACTTTTCAATTAACTCAATTGCTTTACGATAAGCAAATTTATTCCAGCCTATTCGAGCATCCGGAATAAAAAAGTTACCTCTGATAAATCTAGATATTTTTTGTGTAATTCCTGGTCGTTCCTCATTTGCAAATCCACCAAAAGGTATCTCCTTTTTGGCAGTAAACTTTTTATAAATATTAAAAGGTTCGCGGGATTTGGTTGTAAAGACCTTTATATCATTTGGCAACTCACTTATCATACTTTCATCAATAATGGCGTATGAGGCAAGTTTTGGGTCTACTGTTAACACAATGGGCTCAATATTAAACTCCTGCAGGTACTTTGCAAACTTAACCCACCGTTGTACTCCACCCCCACCACTAGGTGGCCAGTAATAGGTTATTATGAGTACTCGTTTCAATATATCAAGTATGATTTATGATGTACTAATTTATTTAGAAACTATTTGGGTTTTCTTTTTTTTAATCTCAAACCCTATTCCAGCTATTATCAACAATATCAATAATAATGAGCCTACAAATGAAATTCGCTCTCCGATAACATAAATTCGTGGTTCAAACTTAAATTCAATTTTATGATCCCCGGAAGGTATTGTTAATCCTCTAAGGACATAATTAGCTCTAAAATACGGAACTGCTTCACCGTCAATATATGCATTCCAGCCTTTATTATAATAAATTTCTGAAAAAACTACGACCTGATCTGATGAAGAACTAAAATTATAAACTAAATAATTTGGAGCATATTTAGTGAGGTTGATAATAGAAGAAGGGTCAATCGTATAGCTTTTACCTTCTAATTGTGAGGCAAATCGATTATCAACAATTGCAGTTGTGTTTAAATTATTTCTACCAAGAGCTGCAAACTCCTCATCAGGATTGTTAACCATTACAACATTATCAATAAACCATGCATTTCCATATGCCGACTTATTTATAAGAGGCGTACCATTGGGGTTAAAAATTACATATTTCATATTTAACATATCCAACACATGTTGCTTAGCAAAAACACTATCAATAATCTCAAGGGTGAGCCCCGATCTTAGCATTCCTGTAATAGCTCCAATTTCGGGATGAATGTATCCCTCAATCAAATCCTGATATCGTTGTAATTTAGCACCATGATATCCACCTATACTCTTATGGAAGTATGAACAACTTGCATCGTTAAACGTACTTTGAGATATATCTAACACTCTGAAATCAGGGTCATTATCATTAAGAATATACCTATTAGCTGCACTGGCAGTAAATGGTTCGTCAAATTGTTTCGCTCTTATGAAATTATCATTATTCAAATATCTCTGATTAACACTTACCAAATCGATTAGTATAAGAACTCCCAGACCTGCAATAAGCCAACCTTTTTTGATTTTGTTTGCTGAGAATAAATAAACAAGGGTAGCTGCCAGTATCACAAAAATTAAACTACGCATGGCATCTGCTTTAAAAATAGCGATCCTTACGCTCTCAAGGCTTGACACGTAAATATTAACCTGAGCTGCATCGCGTCCCTTGAGTAATTCGCCAAATTGCATTTTCTCATTGGCATTTAAAAAATCGAAAAAGAAAGATGGAGCTATGTAAAACAACAAGACAACTCCTCCGGTTAACGCAAAAGAGTAGTAAAGTGAATTCTTTTTTGTTTTAAGAATTGAGGGATCAGAAACCAATTTCCCCAAGGCCATAAAAGCTAGTATGGGGATTGCTAATTCGGCAATCACTAATATCATTGATACTGCCCTGAATTTATTATACCCGGGAATATAATCGATAAAGAAATCTGTAAAAGGCATCCAGTTTTTTCCCCAGGCAAGTAATATGGATAAGATTGTGACAGTTAGGAGTACCCACTTTAGCTTATTGTTTACAATAAATAATCCTAGAATAAACAGAAACATTACGATTACACCTATGTAAACAGGACCTGACGTCCCCGGTTGATCACCCCAGTATGAATTACTTTGTTGTGAAATTGCATTTCTATAAGCAGGATCAGCTTCTTCAATTGCATCTACGTTACCAAGTAGACCTGAAGCACCTCCCTTTACGTTAGGTATGAGAAAAGACCACGTTTCACCAACACCATAACTCCATGCTGTTATGTAGTCTTTATCAAGTCCACTTGATTTATTGGCAGCATCTTTTGTAAGCTCGGGTTTACCACGCATGGTATCCTGACCATAATCGTAGGTGGCCCAAAGATTTGTTGTATAAGTTGAAACAGCTAATAATGCGGCAACAAGTAATATTCCGGTTGCTTTAAAGAAATGTGCATATTGCTTTGAGGTAATTGCTTCAATTAATTTAAAAATACCATATACGATTACGATAATCAACAGATAGTAAGTAATTTGAAGGTGTGCTGATTTTATTTCCAGTGCAAGAGCTACAGCTGTTAGAAGTGCTCCCTGCCAGTATTTACCTCTAAAAGTGAGAATTATTCCAGCCAATACTGGAGCCATGTATCCAATGGCATGGGCTTTTGACGTATGTCCAGCACCCAAAATTATGAAAAAGTATGATGAAAGTGCAAAGGCAATTGAACCAACCAGAGCCACCCATGGGTCTATTTTCAAAACTAGCATTAATACAAAAAACCCAATAAAATATAGGAATACGTAGTTAGCAGGATAAGGCAACCAAAGTGTAACAGCTTTATCGATGTAAGTTGTTAAATTACCAGGGTATCTAACTGATATCTGCCAGGCAGGCATACCACCAAACATTGAATTTGTCCAAAGTGCTTCTTCGCCAGTGTCTTCACGAAAATCTGCAATTTCTTTCGACATTCCTTTAAACATTGCAATATCATGCTGCTTGAGCTTTTTCCCTTCGAGTAAAGGCGAAAAATAAACCATTGTAATTATTAAGAAAACAATAACGGCGATTATGTAAGGAATAATGCTTTGACTAAATTTCTTCTTATCCATAATAAAAAATTACTAAATAATTACAGCTTTACAATCACTCATTCATCAACATCTTCAAAATCGACATATTCACCAAAACCATCATCATTTTTAGTGCTATTTGGTTTTTTGGTTTTTATGTGTACATCACCCTCATCACGTGTGTTTGAGTTAGGATTTGGAAAGCCGCCCATGTTATTAAACTTCTCTTGCTGTTTTTTAATAAACCTAGCTATAACCCATGGCATAACATATCGCGCAATTAATTTAAATCCATAATAAACCAATACAACAATAAATATAAATCTTAGTAATGCTTCCATTGGGCAATTTTATAAATTGTTGGCGAAGTTAAACTAAAAAAGGGAGGCATGCATACACACCTCCCAAGTTTTATAATTTATTAAGTACGCTAATTGCTTAACGTTTTTCGTCAGATACAGTCAGCTTTTTTCTACCTTTTGATCTTCTTCTCTTAAGCACTTTTCTACCATTTACAGTTGACATTCTGTCACGAAATCCGTGCTTATTTTTTCTTTTTCTAACCGATGGTTGAAATGTTCTTTTTGTCATCGCCTTATTTTTTTCTTTAGGGAGTGCAAAAGTAAAAATTTATTTGATAACTCAAACAAATTTATTACAAAATATTATAATTAATTAAAATATGATAATGCTTAAATGATAAAATGCTCAAATAAGTGATAAATTACTAAATCACATTTAAGCATTAAATCATTCTAGCATTTAACACTACTTTTTAGGAGCATGTTTAAGAGTTTCCACAAGGAAATCCCAGAAAAGCTGTACAGTATCAATATTTACCATTTCATCAGGTGAATGAGGATTACGAATGGTTGGGCCGAATGAAATCATATCCCACTTAGGATAGGTTGCACCAAGAATACCACACTCAAGACCTGCATGAATAACTTTTACTTCTGGAACTTTACCAAATTTATTATTATAAACTTCTTTCATCTCTTTTAAGATAGAAGAATCTGGATTTGGTTTCCAACCTGGGTATGAACCTGAACTTTCGGCTTTTGCACCAGCAGCTTCGAATACTTTTCTTATTTCGCCACCAAGATTATCCTTATCATCATCAATTAAACTACGTTGCAATGAAGCAATTTCAATTTTACCATTATCAGACTTAACAATGGCAAGGTTTGTTGATGTTTCGGTAATACCTTTAACACTTTCGCTCATTGTAATTACACCATTTGGACAATTAGTCACAGCGCTATAAAGATTAGCCTGTGTTTTTTCGTCAATAACATTTTTTGGTAAATCAGTGGTCTCCGCAATAACAACTACGTTGGGATCAACTTCTTTAAACTCATCTTTTACAATTGCATCAAATTCAGTTACAAACTGCTCAAAATCAGCCGCATTAGCCTCTGGGATAACAGCTACAGCAAACGATTCTCTTGGAATTGCATTACGTAAACTACCTCCATCTATTTCGGCCAAACGTACACCATATTTCTCACCACCTTTAAGTAGTAATATGTTCATTATTTTATTGGCATTTCCTCTACCCAGATTAATATCTAAGCCAGAGTGACCACCTCTCAAACCCTTAACTGTTAAATCGTATGCTACCATACCTTCTGGTACATCTTCGGGTGTATAAGTAAATTCACCAGTAGTATCAATACCACCTGCACAGCCAATATAAAGCTCGCCCTCATCTTCTGAATCAAGATTGATGAGAATATCACCATCAAGAACACCTGCTTTTAAATTTTCGGCACCAGTCATTCCTGTTTCCTCATCCATTGTTATGAGAACTTCAACGAGACCATGTACTAAAGTTTTGTCTTCAAGCACAGCCATCGCAGCAGCAACACCCATACCATTATCAGCACCTAGTGTGGTTCCACGAGCAGTTACCCAGTCGCCATCAATATATGCATCAATGGGATCTTTTTCAAAATCATGATCAGTATCAGAATTTTTTTGAGGAACCATATCCATATGCCCTTGAAGAATAATACCTTTACGGTCTTCCATTCCTTCTGTGGCAGGTTTTTTTATGATTACATTACCAATCTCATCAACTATTGTTTCAAGACCAAGGTCTTCGCCAAATTTTTTCAAAAATGCTCTTACTTGTTCTTCTTTTTTTGAAGGACGTGGTATTTGTGTAAGATCGTAGAAGCACTTCCAAACGGCTTCTGGTTTTAGTGTTAAAATATCTTTACTCATTATTTTATTAGTTAAAAGTTTTTAAAGTTGAAAGTTTATAAAGTTTATAAAGTCAAATAGTATCACTATGTAAGAACTCGTTATTTAAATCATTAACATAACAAACGCTAGTTAGTTTATTATATTTTGCAACTATTCTTTTACGATATTAGGTAATTCAAGACCATATCCTTTTTTCTTATCTTCTGCTTTAAGCATTATGGCTACAACAATTGCCAATGCACCAGTTGAAGCAAAAATCAACATCGGGATTGTATAATCGTAATGACTAAAATTACCTTGAGCATCCATTACTCTACCATACTTATCGAGTACGAACCCAATTAATAGTGGCATTCCCATTAATCCCCAGTTTTGAACCCAAAAGATTAATGCAAAAGCTGTACCCAATTGTCTCTCAGGAATAATTTTTGGCACTGATGGCCACATTGCTGATGGAACAAGTGAAAATGTAATTCCTAAGAATATAATAAGGGCAATTGCAACAATATAATTATCGATGAAAGGAACAGCAAAAATAAGATGTGCGATTAATAACATAACTGAACCAATTATCATAATAGTAGCACCTCTTCCTTTTCTATCGTAAATATTACCAAAGAATGGAGTAAGTAAAATTGTTCCAAATGGCAATAATCCTGGTATAACACCTGCAAAATCAGGATCAACACCATATTTATTTATCATAAGGTCGGTTGCGTAATATAAGAACGGGAAAATACCTGAATAGAATAGTACGCAAAGTAAAGCTATTAACCAAAAACCTTTGTTACCAATTATATTAAAGATATCACTAATTTTAAATTCATCTTCTTCTGAAATTTCATCACCAATACCTTCTGAAACCTCCAATTTTTTATCCATAAAAGTATACCAGATAAAGGCTACGAAACCAGCTACTAATAAGCCTAATCCTAACATAATTGGAGCTGACATAAAAGGGTCTTCAACAGTACCAAACCATTTTGCTGCAATTGGATAAGGTAGTGCTAATGCCATGGCAGTTCCTAATCTAGCAGTTGCCATCTCAAGCCCCATGGCCAATGCCATTTCTTTACCCTTAAACCATTTTACTATAATCTTCGAGAC